>QIAR01000014.1 GCA_003225595.1 Acidobacteriota bacterium
AGTTGATGTGAACAACCCTTAGCTCTCAGCATTAGCTCTTTGTTCTTACCTCTCAGTCTTGCAGAAGCGACGACCCGATAAAACCTGAACCGGAAGCAGGGCAAGAAAACCTTTTTCTCATGCGCATCTTCATCGCCCTCGACATCGACGACTCAATCCGTGAGCGTATCAAGCGCTTCATGGAAGGTGTGCGTGGCTTCGACCCGGAAGCGCGCTGGGTGCGCCATGAGTCTCTGCACATCACCCTGAAATTCATCGGTGAGAAGCCGCCCGAAGCCATCGAACAGATCAAGAACGCATTACGCACCATCGAAATGGACTCGATGGAAATCGCTTTCCGCGGCTACGGGTTCTTCCCCACTGTGAAATGGCCGCGCGTCTTTTGGGTAGGAATTGAAGGCGTGCCGCAACTGGCCAGTCTTGCCGCTGCAGTGGACAAACTCATGCTCCCCCTTGGCATCCCGCGAGAAGAACACGCCTTCAGTCCCCATCTCACATTGGCCCGGGGAGGCACAGCCTCTAGTTCGCCTCGCTGGCAAAAGGGCGATCGCCTGAAAAGCAATTTTCAGCAACTGCAGGAGAAATTAGCCGTAATGCCCCAACCCGAGTTCGGTACAATGACGGCCCGTGAGTTCTTTCTCTACCAGAGTCAACTCTCGCAAGGAGGATCGCGCTATCTCAAGCTCGAACGCTTTGCATTGCGATGATTTGGGTAATGGAGAATCAAAGACCGCGACCAATCACCACGCGACTGAGAAGTGAATGCTTCCCTTCCTCTTCACTGCCGGTATCAGCTATCTGTTGGGATCGATTCCCTTCGGATATATTCTGGTGCGCACCTTCCGGGGTCAGGATATTCGCACCAGTGGAAGCGGTAATATCGGAGCCACCAACGTGGCCCGGTCATCACCAGCTTTGGGCATGCTCACGCTTGTGTTGGACGCTGGTAAGGGATTTCTAGCTGTGTATCTCGCGATCTTCATATTAAATCGAACCAGCTTGGGGTACTACGATGCACGCCTTTATTCCATGATGTCCCTGGCGACCCTGTCTGCGATCGTCGGACACATGTTCCCAGTATGGCTAAACTTCCACGGCGGCAAAGGTGTGGCGGCGGCTTTTGGTGGTTTCCTTTTGTTCGCGCCCCGTGCGATATTGGGCGCGGTCATCGTCTTTTTGCTAATAATCCTGATAACCCGGTATGTCTCACTTGCTTCTATAATCGCCACCGCAATTTTCCCGCTGTTCGCTTGGTTGTTCTACCGCAGATATTTTTCCCCTGGTGGGATTGTTATTGTGTCTATCGCCTCATTTCTTGTAATACTGCGACACCATCAGAACATCGGTCGTCTATTCGCGGGCACTGAACCCCGTTTTCAGTTGAGGCGCGGATGAGCCAGATCGCCATAATCGGCGCTGGCGCCTGGGGCACTGGACTCGCAATCGTCTTGGGACGGAAAGGCACTCACAATGTTCGGCTCTGGGCGTATGAAAAGGAAGTCTACGAATCCATTGCCACCCACAGGATGAATCTGCTCTTTCTTCCCGGGCAGAAGATTCCGGAGAGCGTGGCAACGACGAACAGTCTGGAAGAAGCTCTTCGCGGAGCGCAGATTGTGGCCAGCGTCATGCCGTCGCATCACTGTCGCCGCCTTTTCCAGAGCATGCGCCCAAATCTGAACTCGGACATGCTGTTCGTTAGCGCCACCAAGGGTTTGGAGGGAGGTAGTCTGTTGCGCATGACGCAGGTCATCACGGATGTGGTTAGCTCGGATGATGGTTTTCGTCCCCGACTCGGGGCATTGAGCGGGCCCTCTTTCGCGAAAGAAGTCGCACGAGGGGATCCCACCGCCATCGCAATCGCATCCCAGGATCAAGAACTCGCCAGAACAGTACAGTCCGACTTCAGCGACCCGAATTTTCGTGTTTACACCAACACCGATGTCATTGGCGTGGAACTAGGCGGTGCGCTGAAGAATATCATCGCTATCGCGGCCGGTGTCTGCGACGGTCTCGGGCTCGGATACAACTCCATCGCCGCTCTCATCACGCGTGGACTGGCGGAGATGACACGCCTAGTTGTTGCCTGCGGGGGCCGCCAGGAGACAATGGCAGGGCTGGCCGGTCTTGGTGACCTGGTCCTCACCTGCACAGGCTCACTCTCCCGAAACCGCAGCGTCGGGGTAGAGTTGGGCCGCGGCCGCAGCCTGTCAGAAATTATCGCTGGCATGCACGGCATGGTTGCTGAAGGCGTACTCACGACCAATGCTGCCGTCGGCCTGGCCCACGCACGTGGAATCGAGATGCCGATCACCGAACAGATGCATGCTATTCTGCACGATGGCAAATCGCCTCACGAGGCGATTCACGATTTGATGACCCGTAGCGCCAAGAGCGAAACTGGGCTGTATCGGAATTGAGTTCGGCCTGCCTTCCCCGGATCAGTCATCTCTCGATCTGTCGCCGCTCTTACTGCAGGAAAGTTCATTGTCGCCCCACCAGCAATCGGCATAATGCCGTTATGGGGACAGGAACAGAGACGGCCTCGATGGCCAGAAAAAGCAGGTCGAGGTTGTCGCCCCAAATCCCGGTCATCTTTGTTCACGAGAGTCATCGGGCGGAAACGTTAATTGGGCGCTGAGCAGAGAGTCGGCGAATCCTGATGCTCAGTTCGTCTATTGGAAGTTGGTACCCGGGTGGTGTGGCGCCGAATCCTAGTCGAGGCCAAGTTGAAGCCTAGCTGCTTCCGACATGAGACCGGGATGCCACGGCGGATCAAAGACAACCTCCACGCGCACTTCCTTTACATGGGGTAGCCGTGAGAGCTTGCCTTGCACATCTGCCTTGAGAACGTTGCCCATGCCGCAACCGGGAGCAGTCATCGACATTTTGATATCGATCTTGTCCCCACCCTGCTCCAGGGGCGTAATCATACAGGAGTAGATCAGGCCCAGGTCCACAATGTTGACGGGAATCTCTGGGTCATAAATAGTCTTCAACTGATCCCAGACCATCTGCTCGTTGACGGTTCCCTCCTGGGCTGGTGGTGCTGGTTCCGATGCCATACTGGAGAGTCCGAGAGCATCTGCATCCCGAGCGTCGACCCGGTACATGTAGCCGCGGTCAGTAGCGACTGTGTAGCTGCCGCCCATCGATTGCATGATCCTCACGACAGCGCCCGTTGGCAGAGTACTGCTAATTCCGCTGGGGATCTCGACGACCTCACATGTCCGGCTCAGCGTGATCAGTTCGTCTACGGCCATATGGAACTCACCTCGTATCTCTTCTCTTGCCGAGTCGCGCGTTACTCCGTCGACACGGGTTCCTGTTTTCCTTCCATCGCAGCCTGCAGCGTGTGCCAAGCCAGGGTTGCGCACTTAACTCGCACCGGAAATTGAGAGACACCGGAAAAGACGGCCAGCTTACCGAGGTCGGCCTGATTCCCGTTCGCCTGTCCCGTTACCAGTTTGTGAAACTGCTCGAAGAGTTTTCCCGCCTCTTCTCTGGTCTTACCTTTCACGCTCTGCGTCATCATGGACGCTGATGCCTTGGAGATCGCGCATCCCGAGCCCTGGAAGCTGATGTCGTGAATCGAGTCGCCCTTCAGATCCAGGTAAAGAGTGAAGTGGTCGCCGCACAGCGGGTTGTATCCTTCCGCTTTGTGATTCGCTGTCGCCAGTTGGCGATAGTTGCGAGGCGCCTTACTGTGCTCCAGGATCACATCCTGGTAAAGCTCGCGCAAATCAGACATCAGGCGAACACCTCCCGTACTTTCTGGATGCCTTCGACCAGAGCATCCACTTCTTCTTTGGTGTTGTAGAGGCCAAAGGAAGCCCGTGCTGTGGCCGCGATTCCGAAGCGCTGCATAATTGGCTGAGCGCAATGATGCCCTGCGCGGATGGCAATTCCCTCCTGGTCGAGGATGGTTCCGATGTCGTGCGGGTGGATGCTGCCCAGCAAGAACGAGAGCACACCCGCCTTTTCTCTTGCCGTGCCAATCAAACGAATACCCGGAATCGCTGCAACCGCTTCGGTGGCATATGTGAGCACTTCGTGTTCATAGGCAGCCACATTGTCCATCCCCAAACCATTCACATAATCGATGGCTGCACCCAAGCCGATGGCACCCGCCACATGGGGCGTGCCCGCTTCAAATTTGTAAGGCAGTTTGTTGTAGATTGTCTTCTCGAATGTCACCGAACTGATCATGTCACCGCCGCCTTGGTACGGAGGCATGGCATCCAGCAGAGCGGATTTGCCGTACAGAACGCCGATGCCCGTCGGCCCGTATAACTTGTGCCCCGAAAAAACGTAGAAATCGCAATCCAGAGCCTGCACATCCACCTTAAGATGCGGAACTGCCTGTGCTCCATCGACCAGCACCGGGATGTTTTCGCGATGCGCCATTTCGATGATCCGCCGAACCGGATTGATTGTCCCAAGCGCGTTTGAGACCTGCGTTACTGCTACGATTTTGGTCCGCGTATTCAGCAGCTTCTGAAATTCTTCGAGGAGCAGCTCGCCGCTTTCGTTGATCGGAACAACCCTTAGCCGTCCGCCTTTCTGTTCGCACAGGATTTGCCAGGGCACGATGTTGGAGTGATGCTCCATAGCCGTGATCAGAACTTCGTCTCCAGGACCAACCTGGGTGCGACCATAGGTCTGCGCTACCAGGTTGATAGCCTCCGTCGCACCGCGAACAAAAATGATCTCGCTCGCCTCCTCAGCATTAAGGAAAGACTGCACCGTCCCGCGCGCCGCCTCGTGCTCTTCCGTCGCGTGTTCCGAGAGGAAATGTACGCCACGATGGATGTTGGCGTTGCCCCGCTCGTAGTGGCGGGAGATTGCATCAATAACCACCTGTGGCTTCTGAGATGTGGCCGCGTTATCCAGGTAAACCAGCGTTCTGCCGCGGACCTTCTCCCGGAGAATGGGAAAGTCATGGCGGACCTTCTCCACGTCGAACCCTGCACCACGCACGCGCGGTGAACGTAACTCCCGAGGTATTCTATTGGCCACCGCTGTCATCCCATTTCCTCCCAGCTTCTACCTTCATCTTTGCGGCTGTTTGCTCTTGCCTCGGCACGAGTGTTAGCCACTTGGAACAGAGAGTGGTTGATCAATCCCTCAATGTGCTTGCGAACAAGCCCCTGCTTCATGCGATCGAGGCATTCGGTGGCGAAGGCAAAGAGTAGGAGCTTACGTGCGGAGACCTCGTCGATACCACGAGAGCGCAAATAGAACAATGCGTCCTCCTCGATCTGGCCGATGGTGGCCCCGTGTGTGCATTTCACGTCATCAGCGTAGATCTCCAGCTGCGGCTTGGTGTCGATTTGCGCTTCGTCGGAAAGTAGCAGGTTGCGATTGGTCTGTTTGGCATCGGTTTTCTGTGCGTCTTTATGCACGATGATGCGACCATGAAAGACGCCGTGTGCGTTGCCGTCGAGAATGCCGTTGTAGAACTGCCTACTGTCGCAACGCGGACTGGCATGTTCCACGAGCATGTAGTTGTCCAGATGCTGCCGGCCGTTTCCCACAAAGAGGCCGTTAATTAGACACTCGCCTCCTTCGCCCATCAGAACCGGGTGTACGTTATTGCGCACCAAACCTCCGCCCAGCAGCACTGAGTGCGATGTGACGCTCGCGCTTCTTCCCTGCTCGATACGCAGTGTCGAGATGTTGAATGCTTCCCGGTGCTCGCGCTCGATCATGTAATGAGCAACAACCGCCCTGTCCCCGGCGACGAGTTCCGTCACCGTATTGCAGAACGCGGGGCCGGGGTCGAGCGAGACATAGTCCTCGACGATGATTGCCTGGCTGTCTTCCTCTGCCACGATCAGGTTCCGCGGATGGCTCATGCTGGGTGAGTTCTCTGCCGACGAGATAAACAGGAGGTAAATGGGCCCTTCTACCACCGCACCTTTGCGGATGTGTACATACGCTCCGTCCTCTGTAAAAGCCGTGTTCAACGCGCAGAAGGCATCGCGCTGGGTATCAACGTAGCGGCCCAGGTGCGGTTCAATCTCCGTAGGATTGCCGGCAATTTCTTTACCCAAGCCGTTCACCTTCATTCCCACCGGGAGATTGCCCATGGACGATAACTCGCGGGAAAAGCGCCCGTTCACAAACACGAGCTGGCAGGCAACGCCCGCAACCCGCCACGGCCCCAGTTCCTTCTGAGAGACACGGGCGAAGCCATTGCGAGCGAGACGGAAAGGGGTCCTCGCGATAGCAGAGACATTCGTGAACCGCCAGTCTTCATCGTGAGTAGTGGGGAATCCAACCTGGCAAAAGCGAGCAAAAGCATCTTCGCGCAGGCTGCGCAACCAGGGCAGGTTGCGCCCCGCGGCACGCTTCTCGAATTCGCTGAAGCTTTCCAGATAAGTTTCCAGCTCGGTTATCACGTTCTTCGTCTCTTGTTTCCTCATCCTTTAAGCCTTTTAAGCGGGTGCAGGCTGCCGCGCCCCAGCTTCCATCGACCCGTAACCTTTCTCTTCAAGCTCGAGCGCCAACTCTGGACCACCCGAACGAACAATGCGACCATTCACCAGCACGTGCACGAAGTCCGGAACAATGTAGTTCAGGAGGCGCTGATAGTGCGTAACCACGACGATGGCCCGCTCAGGGCTACGCATAGAGTTGACGCCTTTGGCCACGATCCTCAGCGCGTCAATGTCCAGACCCGAATCAGTCTCGTCCAGGATGGCAAGTTTCGGCTCCAGCACCGCCATCTGTAGAATCTCATTACGTTTCTTCTCGCCGCCGGAGAAATCCTCGTTCACCGAACGGTTCATGAGCTTCTCGTCCATGTCCAGCAGCTTTAGCTTCTCCCGGAACATGGGGAGGAAATCCATGGCGTCAACCTCATCCAATCCGCGGTGCCTTCGGATCGCATTCAGTGCTGAGCGGAGGAAATACGCGTTACTGATGCCGGGAATCTCCACCGGGTACTGGAATGCCATGAAGATGCCTTCACATGCGGCTTCCTCCGGTTTCATGGCGAGCAGGTCTTTGCCGTCATAGGACACTTCGCCTCTGGTCACGTTGTAGCTCTCACGACGCGCCAGCACCTGTGCCAGCGTGCTCTTACCCGAACCGTTCGGCCCCATGATGGAGTGCATTTCGCCGGCGTTCACCCTCAGATCAATGCCCTTGAGGATCTCGTGGTTATCCACTTCGACGTAAAGATTCTTAATTTCCAGCAGACTCATTACTTACCTTTCCTCTCGCGCGCCACTATCGTCGCAAGGTTTTCCTTTGGGATCTTGGCTTAGCCGACGCTGCCCTCCAGGCTGACACTTAACAGTTTCTGAGCCTCTACTGCGAACTCCATGGGAAGTTCGCGGAACACGCGTTTGCAGAAACCATTCACGATCATGGAAACCGCGTCTTCCGGCTTCAATCCGCGCTGGCGGAGATAAAAGAGCTGATCCTCGCCAATTTTCGACGTGGAAGCCTCGTGTTCCATACGCGCCGTGGAGTTCCTTACCTCGATGTAGGGGAACGTGTGAGCGCCGCATCTGTCGCCGATCAGAAGCGAGTCGCACTGCGTGTAGTTGCGTGCCCCAGTGGCACCTTTCAGGATTTTCACCAGTCCTCGGTAGGTGTTCTGCCCATGACCGGCAGAGAGGCCCTTGGAGACAACAGTGCTGCGCGTGTTCTTCCCGATGTGGATCATCTTCGTGCCGGTGTCGGCCTGCTGGTAATTATTGGTGAGAGCAACCGAGTAGAACTCACCCACCGAGTTGTCACCTTGCAAGATGCAGCTCGGATATTTCCAGGTGATGGCCGATCCGGTCTCCACTTGCGTCCACGAGATCTTCGAGTTCACACCCAGGCATTTGCCGCGTTTGGTAACGAAGTTGTAAATCCCGCCCTTGCCTTCTTTGTCGCCCGGGTACCAGTTCTGCACAGTGGAGTACTTGATCTGTGCGTTATCGAGCGCAACCAACTCAACTACCGCAGCATGCAACTGGTTTTGATCGCGGATCGGGGCGGTGCAGCCTTCCAAATAGCTCACGTAGGAGCCCTCGTCGGCAACGATCAGCGTGCGCTCGAACTGGCCCGTCTCCGCAGCGTTAATGCGGAAATAGGTGGACAGCTCCAGCGGACAGCGAACTCCCTTTGGCACGTAGACAAATGACCCGTCAGTGAAAACCGCTGCGTTGAGTGAGGCGAAAAAGTTGTCAGTGTACGGCACCACCGAACCCAGGTATTTCTGGACGAGCTCGGGATGCTTCTGCACAGCTTCTGAGAACGAGCAGAAAACAACGCCGAGCTCAGCCAGCTTATCCTTGAACGTGGTAGCTACGGAAACGCTGTCGAACACTGCGTCCACGGCCACACCCGCGAAGAGCTTCTGCTCCTCGAGGGGAATACCGAGTTTTTCGTACGTGCGCAGGATCTCTGGGTCCAGTTCCTCCAGGTTCTGCAGGCTGGGCTTCCGTTTAGGCGCCGAGTAGTAAGTGATCTCCTGATAGTTGATGGGCCCGTATTTGATGTTGGCCCACTTAGGTTCGGCTTCGGCCTTTTCCAGCGACGCCCAGTGGTGATAGGCCTTCAGCCTCCACTGGAGCATGAACTCCGGTTCCTTTTTCTTGGCCGAGATCAGACGAATGGTTTCCTCGTTCAAGCCCTTGGGGACTCTTTCCTCTTCGATATCGGTAACAAAACCCCACTTGTACTCTCGATCGGCCAAATCTCGAATCGTATTTAGGTTTGAATTCATTGCATTCTCCCGGACACAAAACCAATGGTGGGAACCACATTGCCGCGCGCATCCTTGATAGCCGTCAGTTGCAGAGGTTGAATCAAGTCAGACAGCATTACCTTTTCCAAAGCCCCTCGCACCACTTGGCTGATGATCCGCTGATTGCTCTTGATAGGACAATACCGCTCCAGGTCACATAGCCCGGAAATGTCGGTGCTGCACTCCGTAAGTGCGATGGGACCCTCAAGAGCAGCCACGATCTCGGCCACGGAGATGTCGTGCGGTTCCTTCGCCAGGCTATACCCACCTTTCATGCCACGATGTGAAATCAACAACCCACTTTGCAGAAGCTCCTTCAGAAGCTTGCTCACCGTCGGCAGCGGGAGCCGAGACTCCCTAGCTAAGTCGCGCGCCGTGTGTAGGGACCGCTCGTGATTGCGTGCAATACAGGTCATCAGAACTAGCCCGTAGTCTGTGAGTTTGCCTAACCGGATCATCGCTGACGCCTTTGCCCTTTGCCCTTTGGAGGACCTTACTGACTGCCCACCTAGGTAGATCGCAATTAGTACTGTTTCAGTACAGTTTTATTGTAATAGAGAAGGGAGGCCTTT
>QIAR01000015.1 GCA_003225595.1 Acidobacteriota bacterium
AGTGTCCAGACGCCGCCTCTGGAGCATCGAAGCAAATGCTCAAACCTCGGGGCCGTCCAAGGTGGAAAAGAGCACTGGGAATGTTTTGGCTGACCTCCGTCTCCCCCATCCAGAACAGGAACGTCTAAGTGTCCCGTTCTGGCGAAGGATGTTCAACCTGCAGATAGAAGCTGCGCCGGCGTAGAGGCGATTTTCGATCCCATGGCGAGGCCAAACAGTGACACGGGGTGGTGATCGCTCAACGCTAGTGTTGTTCGCTCTCCATCTATTTACCGCTTCCCTGCACTGTTGCCTAATGCGACAAGGAAAATTGCGTTCTTACCTTTCGCATGGGGAGAGAAGAAGCTAACCACGTCGTCATCATAAAATGTTAGGCCACTTGCGCCAACACGCTGGGCATAGGCGGCGATATAAAGTT
>QIAR01000016.1 GCA_003225595.1 Acidobacteriota bacterium
TTTTTCATCTCATCTTTCTTTGTGCTCTCTTTCATTTCGCCCTTTCCCATCTTGACAGACACGACATGAATTTCGTTCTTGGCGGCATCCTCATGGCCTTTGAGCGTTACCTCATGTCCTTCATGGCCTTTCAGGGCCTCTGGGTTGGACACCGTCCAGCTCTTGTTGTCCTTGTCGACGAACGTTTTTCCGTCAGCGCTAACTTTGCCTGAGAGGCTCACCGCTTTCGCCGACGCCTTCTCGGCTTTCATGGGTTCCTGCTTCATTTCGCCCGGTTTCGTAGCTTCCTGAGCAAGCGCCAGCAGGGACATCACGAGCGCGAGCGCGAAAAAAATCAACATCAGTTTTTTCATATTGGAACTCCTTTCGGATGGAGTACTGTCGCGAAACGTTTGGTCTCGTCCTTCATTACGTTCCGCTCCGGCCATGAGTGGCGCGGAAGACTGTGGTTTTCGGGATGGAACAAGTGTGCGCTCTTGTGACCCTTTGGGTCAAGCATAGGGCTAAAGCGCGTGCTATCTGCAAGTGGCAAAGTCCCACAGGAGAAGCCTTGCCGCCTCGTCCGCTAGTCGGATGGTGCTATCGCGGCGGCGATGCGGTCCCCGGCGTCAAAGAATGGTGTTGGAATTCGGTCGGAGATCGGCAGTCCCGGGCGCAATCTGCACGGGTTCGCGCCAGCAGATTCATGGCGCAACCAGCGGTTCAGTTCCTCCAGAGAAGCAATGACGCAGCCCCTTTGCGCTTGCGTTCCAGATAACCTGAATTGCGATTGTGAGGTGAGCGAAATGGCTGGGTTCACCCCGATTGCGCCGGACCCTGCTCGACGGACGAGCTTGTCAGTACGGCTGAGCAACGGAACGCGGAGCAAGGTGAGGTCAGGCTCGGGTAATTAATGGAGGGATAGCTCGCAGCAGCACAAACAAAACAGCTCTAAGCCTCCGCGCATGCGAGAGGGTACGAGGTGTGTGGTCGTTGACTTCGCCTCCGCACCGCTCCTAACATGGCACCCTGAGTTCCTGCGCACGCGCCACCCATGATCGGCCAGACAATCTCGCATTACCGCATCCTTGAGAAGCTCGGTGGCAGCGGGATGGGCGTGGTCTACAAGGCCGAGGACACACGGCTGCATCGCTTCGTCGCCCTGAAGTTTCTGCCTGAGGACGTCGCCAAAGACCCCCAAGCCTTGGCCCGCTTCCAGCGGGAGGTACAGGCGGCCTCAGCTCTCAACCATCCCAATATCTGCACGATCCATGAGATCGGGCAGCAGCCTTGCGTAACCGAGAAGCCTTGCCGCTTCCTCCGCTAGCTCGAGATTCAGCTCTGGCGTGTAGTCGTCAACAGCAATTGGTTCGCGCTCCGGTAATTTTCGGTTTGCCATGTGTCACCTCCTAAGCCAGAGGTAATGTTAATGTTCTCGGCGGCGAGCTTCCCGGGCAAGTACTCCGAGCGCCCCTGGCTTATTTAGGAACCTCGACGTGGAGACATCGCCTACCACGACTTCCTCGATAGCGAGATCTACGTCGCCTCCTCTCACGCAGGCGGCCAGATGGGGACCTTCACCACGACCATCGCCTCGCTCGGACACGTCGTCTCACCCACGTTCGTCGTGACGGATCCCGCGACGGGCGACCGTTCCCAGCGGTATCGAGGTGGATCCGGAGACAGGACAGGTGTACGTCCAGTGGATCACCGCCGACCCGGCTGCAAATACGACCCAAGGTTGCAACGTCACCCAGGTCCAGTTTCCACACCGGTCTGGATCTCGCGCTCCGACAATGGGGGCGTCAATTGGGATGCTCATCTCGTGTACGAGGGCGCCCCGAGTGAGAACACCGACGATATCTTCGCCACACTGGCAGTAGACAATTCTGGCGATCCGATGAAGTCCGGCAATGTCTACTCTGTCTTCGCCGACAACAAGCTGGCTCTCCACCAGTTCGACATCTGGTTTACGCAGTCCAGGGATCAGGGTGCGACGTGGGCGCAGCCGGTGAAGGTGAACAACGACAAGGGAACACACTTCTTTCCCCGTCGACAGCAGCCTCGTTAATTTCCATGGGATTAAGGGAAGTAACGCGCAACGGTCAATCCGCAGATTGCACACGCAGAAGCGGCGCCGTGGCGCCCCGCCGATCGTCTACGACCTCTTTGGATTTCAGTTTGCCCTTCTCGTCGGGAAATTGGATGATCTTTTAGTACCATTCCAACGAGAGATCACCATCGACTTGCCGGCTGATGCAAATCTTCTCTCCGGTGAGTTCTCAGATAGAAAAAAGACATTGTCAGCAAAAGGACAACGAACGCCGGGATCGAGTACTGCAGGCCATCCACCCAGAATGTGCTGACGGCGATTCCCAAGAGAACAACAATTCCTGCCAGTGTGGGTAGAGGATGACCGGCCAGACGGAGCGGCAGTCTGGCGATTGCCTCCGGGTGTAGGATTTGCCGGAAGCGCAGATGGGTCAGCAGAATCACGATCCACACGAAAAACATGCCAGCCACCGCGGTTCCGTAGAGCAGCAGAAAGGCGCTCTTGGGAGCGAAGATCGCGAGCAGGGTGGCAGCTATCATTCCGACGGTTGAAACCGCAAGCGCGCGGCGAGGGACTCCATTGGCGCTGAGATGTCCGACCCAACGCGGCGCGTACCGGCAGCGGGACAACGAAAACAGCATTCGTGTGGAGAGATAAAGGTTGGTGTTGGCGCTGGAGAGAGCAGCCGAGATCACTACAAGATTCATAATGCCGGCGGCAAAAGGGATTCCGACGGTCTCAAATGCACGCACGAAGGGACTGCCCGTGATACTCGCACTGCCGGTGCGGTCCCAGGGAGTCATGGCTAACATGATGGTGATGGCGAGCACATAGAAGATGATGAGACGGAAAACTATGGTGCGCATCGCACGCGGTATGCTTCTCTCCGGATTCTCGGCTTCGCCCGCGGTGACGGCAATGACCTCGATTCCCATATAGCTAGTAATGGCCAGCGTCAGAGCCAGCCAAACCCCACGCATGCCATGAGGGAAGAAACCTTCATGCTGCGTGAGATTGCTCAGACCGGCCGCCGGCCAAGGGCCCAGACCGGTGATCAGCGCAAAACCCACGATAATGAAGACCAAGATGGCGACAACCTTGATGAGCGCAAACCAGTATTCGAATTCTCCGAAGTTGCTGACTTGCAAAGCATTCACCGTGACCAGTCCCACCGACACACCGACCACCCAGATCCATCCGGCGACGCTCGGGAACCAGTAAGCAAAGTAGATGGCGACGGCAGTGACCTCGGCTCCGACGGCAATGATCTGCACCAGGCCATACGTGGCTCTGACCGTAAATCCGGCCCAGGGGCTGAGATAGGTGTCGGCATAGATCCCGAAGGATCCTGCAACCGGATGCACGACCGCCATTTCCGCCAGCGCATATGCCATGACAATTGCCAGTAAGGCGCCGAGCAGGTAGGTGACGATCACGCCTGGGCCGGCCAATTGAATGGTCACGCTGCTGCCGAGGAAAAGGCCAACGCCAATGGCGCCACCTATGGCGATCATGGTGAGCTGCCGCGCACTGAGCTGTCGGTGCAGTCCTTCGCTCTGAGGATCAGACGAATTGGGAGCAATCGTCAACTCTTCAGCCTGAGGGCGCGTGATGGTTACCTGGCGACTTCATGGCTTCTAGTTGCGGCCCATCGCTTGCAATACCTCGGTGAAGCGCTCAATTTCCTCCACCGTGTTGTAATGCACCAAAGAGGCACGCACGGCGCCGACTTCGGGAGTGATACCTAGACGCCGTAACAGGCGTGGTGAGTACATGTTTCCGTCTCTGATCCCGATGCCTTGTTCCGCGCACTTGGCAGATACGGCAACGGGTTCTATCCTGCGCAAGTTGAAGCATAGCGTCGGAACTCGCTGCCGCATTTGGTTTGGATCTGTGACGCCATAGATGGTCACATGGTCCAGCGCCGATAGGCGCTGGACTAGCTCAAGGGAGAGGGAAGCTTCGTAATCGCGAATGGCCTCCATCGCACGTAGTAGCCGCGCGCGGCGTGAAGTAGCCGGACTCGGTGGCAAGAGCCGGTGGCTTAAATCCTCCAGATAACTAATGACCGCATCCATTCCAGCCACGTTCTCGTAAACAAACGTGCCAACCTCGATTTTCATCGGAATACTGTCTGGAATGAAATCTTCCCGAAAGGTGGGTAGAGCTTCCAGAAGGGGACGCTTACCCCAAAGAAAACCCATGTGAGGCGCGAAGATCTTGTAGCCGGAGCAGACCAGATAGTCGCAGTCGAGGTCTTGCACATCTAGCGAACCATGGGGCGCATAATGCACGGCATCGAGGAAGATCTCTGCGCCCGCAGCGTGTGCCATCTCGGCGGCTTGTTTGACGTTCACGATCGACCCCAAGGCGTTGGAAGCAGCCGTACAAGCCACTAGACGAGTGCGTGAATTGAGCAGAGGTTCGAGATCGGCTGTGTGCAAGGTGCCGTCTTCACGCGTCTTCCACCAGCGAATCTCGACACCCCGGCTCTCGAGCGCGAGCCAAGTGGCGATATTGGCTTCATGATCGAGATCGCTGACCACGATCTCGCGCCGCTTGCCCAAGATCTCGACCAGCGCAAGGCTGACCAGACGGATAAATGACGTCGCATTCATGCCGAATGCAACCTCGCACGGTTCGCGCGCATTCAGGAACATGGCCACGCTCTCTCGAGCGCGCTGGATGCTTTTGTCCACTTCGCGGCTCTTACCATAACGTCCGCCGCGCTGCACATTGTGGGAAATCAGATGGTTGCGCACGGCATCGAGTGCGACCTGGGGAATCTGCGCTCCGGCACCGTTATCGAAGAAAATAAAACCGTCTCCGCTTTTGAAAGCGGGAAACGAATCACGCACCCATGCGATAGGAAATTCCGGTTTGGTCATGTTCAATGGTGTTGCAGTTGCTGGTAGATGACTGCGGCATTGTCTGCAAATGTGGCCTCATACTTCTCGTACTGACGGAACTCTTTGTACTTCTCCATGTGAATCCCGCGGCGAACCTCCTCGATAGTGTCACCCTTTTGGTAGAGCGCGTGCACTTGCGAATAGAGGTCATTGAGGTAATCGCGAAAGCGGCGAAGCTCAGTTTTGGTGGCCAGCTCAAAGTGACCGGGGACCACGGACTTCACCGGTAGATCCAAGACGTGGTCCAGGGCTTGAATCCATTTCTCTGCGCTGCCCTGGTCCATCGCCGGGCAGGAGTTTGTCAGAAACAGGTCGCCCATCGCGATGGCACCGTGCTGCGGAAAGTACACCAGTGCGTCGCCGGAAGTGTGGGCTTTCCCAGGGAAATAGACTTCGGCGGAATAGGGATCGAGATGAACCGTGAGCTGCTGTTGGAATGTAACTTCGGCCGGCCGCAAGCCGGAACCGGGCGCCTGCGACTGAATGACGGAAAGAGTGCGCTCGCGGGTCCAGTCGGTGCTGATCACCGTGGCCGAAGGTCCCACGACCGCGTTGCCCCCCTGATGATCACGATGATAATGAGTATTTACAATGAATTTGATCGGCAAGCTTGAAAGGGTGTGAATTTTCTCCAGCAGTTTGCCGCCCTCTTTTGCATCGAGTCCTGTATCCACTACCAGAATTCCGTTGTTTCCGATCAGGAAAGTGGAATTGGCGCTGGTGTCGTTATCCGAGATATAGGCGTAAAGGCCGGGCCCGATCTGCTTCAGTAGCGGAGCGGCGTGTCCAGCATCGCTTCCTGCGAGCACGACGATCAGCAGGACCGCGCACGCTCCACTCTGGAGAACTCGCTTTTCCTTGTGCACTTCAAGCCCTTCTAGAAGCTCAGTTTCAGCGCGAACTGAATTAGCCTGGGACCGCCCGATCCGAGGCCTACGTTGTTTTGGGCCGCATCGAGCGTTTGGAACAGCGTTCCGAAATTGGGTGCGGCCAGAATGTTGCTCGGCAGAGCGAAACTTGGGTGATTGGTGATGTTGAAGAGCTCAGTGCGGAATTGCACGTTCGCGCGCTCTCCGATCTTGGTGTTTTTCAGGATCGAGAAGTCGAAGTCGCGATATCCCGGGCCCACCACAATATTGCGGCCGGCATCACCAAACGTCAGCGCTGCGTTCGGTTGAAAAGCGAAGGTGTTGAACCACTGTTGAACCGTGTGCGAACCAGAATTGGGATCGCCCACTAGATTGGGGCGGTCGTTACCCAAACCCGTGCTGCTGTTGTCCTGCCCTGTCAGCACCGAGAAGGGCTGGCCGGTTTGCAGGGTGAGGATTCCCCCGAGTTGCCATCCCGCACCCAGCGACTTGGGGATACTGTGCGGAATCGGGAGTTCGTAAGTGAAACTCCAGCTCAGCCGCTGCCGGATGTCGAAATCCGAATTGCCACGCTCCGCCTTCAGATTGTAGTTATCCTGCGGGAAGATCGTGGTCCCATTGGCGCCGGATCCGAAAAAGACGGATGCGCCGTCAATGGAATGCGCCCAAGTGTAAGCCATTAGGAACGACAGTCCATGCGAGAAGCGCTTGTCGAGCTTGGCTTGCAGGCTGTTGTAGTGCGAGCTGATCGTGTTCTCGGCCTGGAAAAGTTGGGCGTATCCGAAGAACGGGGTGCGCGCCACATTCGGAATCGCGGCGATACCAGCTGGCAAGATGACATTGTCAATGAAGAAGTCGGGAATCCCCATTAGTTCCATTCGGGTCCTCACGTCTGGAGTAAGGTTATCGATCTGCTGCTGTGTAATGAAGGCCTGATTCATCTGGCGGAAGCGCGGCAGCTTGGTTCCTGAAGTGCCCACATAGCCGAGTTCCATGAGCACGCGGCCGGGAAGCTCCTGCTGAAGGACCAAGTTGTAGTGTTGGGCGTAAGGGGTTCGTAGCCTTTGCTGGGTAATCGTGAGCACCGGGAACCCGGAGGGCGCAAAAGCGGTCGGCCACCCCGGGAAGGGATTGAAAAAGTCTGGCAGGAACGGCGGGTTCAACATCACGTTGCCCGGAATGTTTCCGATGATGGTTTCGTAAAACATGCCGTAGCCGGTTCGCAGGACTGTCTTGCCGTTGCTGAAAATGTCCCAGGCCAGGCCAACACGCGGCGCGAAGTTGTTATGGTCGGGATCGTAGATGCTGCCCACGTCCGACTGCAGAACGACACCCGACGCGCGCAAGGCATCGAGGTTGCTCTGTATCGTAGGGTCGCCGGGGTTAAGAAAGGTGGTGAAATTCTGCGGACGAAAGGAACTCAGTCGCCCGTGCGCCTCGTGCAGGACCGTGTTTAGCTCGTAGCGCAGACCATAGTTCAGGGTCAGGTTCTTTGCCAGTTTGAAGCTGTCTTCCCCGAAGAAGCCGTAGCTGTTGGTGCGGAAGTTGCGGTGCGAGTCACCCACGAACTGAAGCGCGCCGCTCGAAAGCCCTTGGGCAAAATCAATCAGTGCGTTGGGGACATTTGTACCGCCGGAACCGGCCGTGTTAAGCCCACCGCTGAACAGAATTTGTCCGCCGAATGCGAGGTCATACAGCCGGTTAAGTTGAGTGTAGCGAATGTCGCCGCCGACTTTGAAGGCGTGCCGGGCGGTCGTGTGCGAAAAATTATCTAGCCATTGAAACGTATTGATGGCGGTGCGGTTGGGTTGGTCAATTCCGCCACCTAAATTGGTAACAGCCGCGCTTCCAGAAACAAACCCACCAGAAAAAGCGAGTTGAGGAATGTTGCCCAAGCCGAGGGGCGAACCAGCAGGCCACCCCGTGTTGAAACCAAAGGTGGCCGCCTGCGGTCCAATTTCGGTTGTCAGTTGGATGTTCGAGCGAGTAAATCCCAAGCGTGCCTCATTCAGTGTACGGGAAGTGAGCACCCGTGTGTAGGAAATGGCCACCAGATGGTTGGCACCATTATCATTCACACCATAGCCGGGAATGTTAGTCCCGCTCTGGCCGGGGGTGAAGGGGAAGAAGATGTCAGCCCGCGTGCGGCTGTAGCGCGCCGAAAGATTGTCGGAATTGCGCAAGCGCTGATCGATCTTCACGAGGAACTGATCGGTGCCGTCACTTTGCTCGGGAGAAGAGATAAAATTTCCCGTGGGATCGCTTACATTGGGTTTGGGGAATAGCGTGTCAAAGATTTCGGTGCTTACCGGATCAACGGGAACGTTGATGGTATTGGCGCTGGAATCTTGAAAAATGCCCGCGCGTTGGTCCAAGGTTGGCACGTTGGTGATGCGCGTAATACCTGCTTTGCGGCGGAATCCTTCATAGTTGAGAAAGAAAAAGGTTCTGTTCTTAACGATCGGTCCGCCGAGAGTGCCGCCGAACTGGTTTAGTCTCAGAGCAGCTTTCGGAAAGCGCTGGTCGTTGAAGAAGTTGCGCGCGTCCAGCACGTCGTTGCGAAAGAACTCATAGGCCGACCCGTGTAACCGATTGGTACCGGATTTTGTGACCAGGTTCACGACTGAGCCGCTGTTGCGTCCATATTCCGCTGCAAAGGTATTGGTCTGGACCTCGAATTCCTGAATGGAGTCGATGGAGGGCAGCTGCGCTGCTTCACCTGCAAAATAGTTGTTGTTGTCCACGCCATCGACCAGGAAGTTGTTGGATGTGGAGCGCTGGCCGTTTGAAGAGAATCCGGACACGTTGCCCTCACCACCTTGTTGTCCACCCCCGCCCCCGGAAACAGCGACCCCAGAGTTCAGGCGCGCCAATTGAGCAAAGTCGCGGCCATTCAGGGGAAGATCCTCGACTTTGCGGTTGTCGATGATCTCTCCCAGCTTGGAGCTTTCGGTTTGCGTAAGGTTGGCGTCGGCTTCAACCGTGACGGTCTCCGACCTGCCGCTGACCCGCAAGGGGAGGTCAAGTGTGCGGATCTGGTCGATACCGACCGCGATGTCCTTCACCACGGTGGTGGCAAATCCCGGCGCCTCGGCCTTGATCTCGTAGGAGCCGGTCGGTAGCGCCAGCACACGAAAACTTCCGTTCTCAGCTGTGGTCGTCTGCCGTTCCAGGCCGGTAGCAACATTTGTGACCGTGACGTTGGCTGCCACAATGCTGGCGCCCTTTTCATCGTGGATCGTGCCTACTATTCCACCTTGAGTAGTTTGTCCCCATGAGTCCACTGTACAACCCACTACAACGAGAACGCACAGCACAACAATAATGTTTGTCGATGTCGGCATATCTCCCCCTAAACTACTCGGAACCCTTAGTCACTGTACAAAGCACCGGAAGGGCACCGTCGAGCATCCGCCACGACGGGAGTTCACCGCCCTCCGTCTGTTTTCTCTGAAATCGCAGTAGACAATCCCGGACCAGAAATCTCGTCCTTGTAGATAACACCATCTTTCATGACGAACTGAATGTGCTGAAGCAAGCGCACGTCGCTGAGAGGATTTCCTTTGACTGCGACGATATCTGCCAGCATGCCCTGGCGGATGGCCCCGATGCGATCGGACCACCCCATCAATTCCGCGGCGTTGACGGTGCCGGCCTGCAGCGCCTGCACGGGAGTCATTCCCAGTTCCACCATGGACCAGAATTCTCCGCCATTTAAGCCGTGGGGATAGACCCCGGCGTCGGTGCCGAGCGCCACACGCACACCGCTGCGAAATGCTCTCGCCATATTCTTCTTGGCCGCCGGAATAATAATGGAGGCTTTCTCCAGCACCCAGGACGGCAAGTGCAGCTCCGGCGCATGCTCGGTGAACCAGAACAGCGGGTATGAGGTCGGCACTAGGAAAGTGTGACGCTCCTTCATAAGGGCAACACCTTCATCGTCAAGAAAGATTCCGTGCTCGATGGAGTCGACGTCGGCACGGACGGCGTCCTTGATCGACAACGCGGAGTGGGCGTGGGTGGCCACTTTCCGGCCAAGGCGGTGCGCTTCCGCAATGAGGACTTGCATTTCAGCCGGACTGTATTGCTCCAGGAGTGGGTTGTCCCCTTTGGAGAAAACTCCCCCTGAGGCACAAAACTTGATCACATCGGCCCCGTACTTGATCACCTCGCGCACGCGATGCATCACCATTTCTCGCCCATCGGCCACACCCTGCGCGGCATAGTGGAATTCGGGAGGAAGCAAACTGTTGTCGCAGTGCCCTCCAGTAATTCCGAGAGGCGGACCGGAGACTTGCATGCGCGGGCCAATCACATCTCCGGCGTTGATGGCGTCGCGCAGAGCGACGTCGGCATAGCCTTCGGCTCCTACGTTGCGGACCGCAGTGAATCCCGCCAGCAGCGTGAGTCGGGCGTTCTTTGCGCCGATGAGCGCGGCGCGAGGTGTCGAGATCCCCAACATTTCGTACCCAGCGCTTCCGACTGACGTGGTGAGATGGGTGTGCACGTCGATAAAGCCGGGCAGCAAGATGGCATCTCGGAGATCGATGATTCGCGCCGTGGAAGGAGTGGGGGCGCTGCCGCTGGAGACCGATTCAATCCGGTTGCCCGAGATGACCACGCTCGGATGATCAATCAAACGGCCGGACTCTGCCTCAAAGAGCTTGCCAGCACGGATCACAACCACCTGACTAGTCGGCGCCGTTTGGGCAAAGATGCTGGCCTGTACAAACAGCGCAACTACCCACATTAGACCACCCACATTCTTCAGTCGCCGCCCAGCGGAGAGTAGCCTGCATTTTTTATGGAAACACGTGGTGCGGTGCACCATCATCATGCCCCTAAAGGCGGTCAGGGCTGCTCATTGTGAACCGACAGACCCGCAACCTGGCCAGGACGAAATCGACCAGGAATGTCATCGGTTGCAGCACTGATTGAACGTCGGATATTGTAGCCGGAATCTTCTTCTAAAGGGACTCAATCCAGACTGTTTCAAAACTGTTACCTCTCATCCTGGCCACGGGATGAGAAAATGACTTCGGTGAGCGAGGGCAGTTTTTGTGGGCTTTTTGCAGGGAGAAGACGGCACACAGGGGACACTGTTTCCGGTCACGCTGGAAGAGCTGATTCCCGGAGGATCATGTCTGCCGGGTGATTGACGGGTTCGTGAATCGGGTGGACATGGCGGGGCTGGGGTTCGAACGCGCCGAGGCAGCGGAGACGGGGCGTCCAGGTTACGATCCGCGCCATCTGCTGAAGCTATTTTTATACGGTTACCTACGGC
>QIAR01000218.1 GCA_003225595.1 Acidobacteriota bacterium
TTTTCGCCGGACTCGGCTCTTGTCTCGGAGGGAGACTCCAATTACTCCGCATCGGGCAGCGCAGGCAAACCAGCCGCCGGCTCCTATGTCCGGCAGGGTGTTCTCGAGAGCTCGAATGTCAGTTTTTTTTGACCTTAGCGATCATGTTGCTGTTATCCGTGCAGTGCTTCAGCGCGGAAGCAGATATTCGCAAAGTACTGATTCGCGATGTGACCACGGTCGAGGGAGTGCGGGAGAACCCGCTGCTTGGCTATGGCATGGTGGTTGGGCTGAACGGCACTGGAGACCGCCGCCAGACCGCTTTCAGCACGCAGACTCTGGCCAACATTCTGCAACGCATGGGAGTACAGATTCCGGCCGGTTCCGCCCGGGTCAACAACGTCGCCGCTGTATTTGTAACCGCCAGCCTACCCGCCTTTGCCCGGCCAGGTATGAATCTCGACGTGACAGTGTCGTCGGTCGGTGATGCCAAGAGCCTGGAAGGCGGTCTCCTGCTGCTGACACCCCTGCATGGAGCGGATGGCCAGATTTACGGGGCGGCACAGGGCCCGGTGGCCGTCGGAGGTTACAGCGCTGCTGTGGCCGGCAACTTGCGTCAACTGAACCATCCGACCGTGGGACGCATTCCCGGTGGGGGAGTGGTGGAACGCGATACGGCTCTGGACTTGGGTAAGCTGCAGCCGTTGTCGCTGCTCTTGAGCGAGCCTAATTTCAGCACGGCGGAAGAAATTGCTGGGTCGATCAACCGCGAGTTCGGGACCCAAGTAGCATTGGCGGATGATAGCCGGCGCGTAGAAATCAGTTCTGCAGCGGCGCATATCGCCAGCCTGCCTGCATTCCTTGCCCGGGTAGAGAACCTGTCAGTGCTGGTCCACCGGCGAGCTAAAGTCGTGATCAATGAGAGGACGGGCACCGTGGTGATGGGCAAGGACGTGCGGCTGGGGGCGGTTGCGATCCTGCACGGCAACTTTTCCATCGAAATTACGACCGAATTCTCGGTGTCACAGCCGGCGCCGCTCTCCCGTAGAGAAACGGCGCTTGTTCCTCAGCCCAATGTTCGGACCGAGGAAACCCCGGCACGGCGGATTGAATTGGGCGAAGGCGCCAAAGTAGAGCAACTGGTGAATGGACTGCAGGCCATCGGAGCCACGGCCCGCGACGTCATCGCGATCCTGCAGGCCATCAAGGCTGCCGGGGCTCTGGAAGCTGACTTGGAGGTGATCTGATGAACCCTCTCTCTCTTGGAATCGAAGGTATCCGCTCAGGCTCCTGGTCTGAGCAGGCCAGTACTCCATCAACCGGCAGAATTCTCAAGGCGGCGCGCGACTTTGAATCCGTGCTGCTGAATTCTTTGCTGCACTCGATGCAGGAGACATTTTCTGGCGTCTCTGGCGAGAACAAAGAAGTGGGTAGCGACGATTATTCCGATATTGGAACTGAGGCACTGGCTGCGGGGCTCAGCGCTTCGGGCGGCTTGGGCATTGCCCGCATGATAATGAAGGATCTCACCAAAACGGAGGTATTAAGCCACCAGGCGCCCGGGGCGGTCGCTGGGGCAAATTCCCCGCCACTAAAGCTTGATTTAAGTTAGCCGATTGAAGGCGTTAGGGGTGCAGACCGGAGGCAAATTTGGAACTGGATGAAGACCGGATTAAAGTTTTCTAACCGAGCTGCCGATCTTGGATTGCAGGGATACTTCCAGGCGAGGGAGATGAGAATCGACTTAAACACGAGAATCCTGGAAGCTTCGGGGGACGGAAAACCGGCCAGATCGAAATCTTCGGCGGGGGTGTCCGGCGGAACCGCAGTAGCCCCTGACGAGGCACGGCTGTCGCTCGAACATCACCGCGTACAGACGCTGGAGGCAAAGGTTAACGGCATGCCGGAGATCCGCAGCGAGAAGGTGGAAGCACTACGCCGTGCGACCCAAGATGGCACTTATAAGGTCGGCCCGGAGAAGATTGCACAAGCGGTATTTGACGAACTTCTTGCTTCCTCAACTCGGATCCGGTAGGCCAGGACTGGGCCGGTAACTTATGAACGACTTGTCCACTGAGCGGTTAGGGCCGACCTCGCGTGTATCAGAGGCGGAGGGACAGCCAAGCAAGCGCGAGTCTCCGTCGAAATTGCGACGTCGGCCAGTTCCGCCTTCTCCCAGCAGCGAAGCAGAGCCCGATCCCGATCCCGAGGAGCCCACTCACCAGATTGATCGGCTGGCCTGATGTAAAAAAATCATGCCCACGAGAATCATGTGCCAAGTCAATCACGGGCCATGAGAAGCATGGTCAAAAAACAATGACGCACCAAGACGCTGCGCGATGTTTCGACCTGTTGGAACAGCGCCTCAGGCTAGTGCGCCGGGTTGCGTCGGCACTGGAACAGGGTCAAACCGCCTTGGTTACGATGGACGCGGAACAAATTGAACAACAAGTGAACGACGAACAGGCTCTCTGTCAGGAGTGGCAATCAATCAGCCCGGCTCGCAGGTCTTCACCGCCTCGGGCAGCGATGTGTTCCAGGCGATCAGCGATCTTATTACTGCGTTGCGGACGGGCTCGAGCACGGATGCTTCGATCGTTAGTGTGCGGCAGGCACTCGACCACATCTCAATCCAGCGCGTGTTCTACGGCAATACCCTCAACCAGATGGACTCACAACAGACTTTTCTGAATAGTGAGAAGCTCGAACTGAGTCGCCAAGAAGATGCGGTGGGGGGAGCGGATATGGCTGTTGCTGTAAGTCGCTTGACCAATGCCCAGAATGCGCGCAATGCAACTCGGGTGGCGACTGGCAAAGTGTCACAAATCAGTCTTTTCGATTTCTTGAGATAGCTCGAGAAGAGATCTTGCGGGAGGCGCGGGCCCACTCAGCAGCTGATTCCAAATGCGCACGCTCGGACTCTAGACGTGCGCGCTCGTTCAATAGATTTGCGTGCAATGTCGGGAGCAGACTTCGCAGCCGCTCGACATTCTTCCGGTACTCGCTGATTTGTCTACTCAGTTCGGGATCGGCTTCCGCGCCTGCAACTCCGTCTCGCAAGAACTCTCCCGCAAGCAGCAGTTCCGCTAGCACCCTGGCGAGGTGCTCAGACGTAACCGCCACAAATTTTGGGCTCTCCGGCGCAAGCTCATCAAGAAGTAGGCGGAGCCGCTCATTGGTGTCGTGCAGAGTTTGGCTTGAGGGGGACATCAGGCTTTCCCACCTTGGGCGGAAACGGGGGGATGGGTGCTTGCCCGACTTGTGCGCTCTACTTCTATCCAAGCTTCACGCAATGACAGCAGGTTGGTGATCTGGGTCTCGAGAATCGTCTTGGATGGGTTGATCTGCGCCTCCAACAGGCTGGCACGCAGCAAGGTGTAAAAATGCTCCAGATTCTTGGCTACTTCGCCTCCGTGATCGAGGTCCAGAGTAGCCTGGAGTTGTCCGACGATGGCCAGTGCGCGATCCATTTCGCGGCTGCGCTGCTCAATATCGTTCCGCTCCAAGGCATTTAAGGCACACTGCAAGTCTTGAACAATCTGTTCGTAAAGCAACATTACAAGCCGAACAGGGCTTGCGCTATGCACGGCGGATTCGCGATAGGCGTGCTTCGCATCCGTGCTCATAAATGTCCGACTGGCAATGAGGCGAGCTGGCCGGTGATCTGCGCCATGATGAGCGGAAACTGCCCCAGCATGGCATCCACCTGGCTGTATTGTTGATCAACTGCTGGCGCCGCCCCACCAGTCGGTCCTCAAAATCCGTGATTTCGGCGGTAAGTGTCGCTTGAGTGCTGCCGTTTTCGGCTAGGTTGACATTGATGATGCCATCCGTGGCATCGGTCAGAGAGGCCAAATCAGTGCTGAATTTATTGGCGAACCCGTTGGGACCAAGAGATTGAAAGAAATTCTGAAAATCCGTGAGATGGTTGCTAATAACCTCGTTCAGTTTCACGCTGTCCACGCTGAACGTACCATCGTTGGCCATGTTTACACCCAGAGAGGCGAGGTTTACATAACCGTTGTTCCCACTTCGCGAAAAAGTGACATCGGAGAGCAGGCTTCCCTGCAAAGAACGAAGCGAGCTGTTGGCGGCCAGCGGCCCAGCGGTGTTTGCTACAGGGTCAAAGGTGAACTGCGAATTGATCGCGCCCATCACTGTGTTGTAGCTCGCAACGAAGGCGTTGACCGCCTGTGTTGCCCTGGCGGTGTCCGCGCCAACCGTGAGCAGGACCGGGATTCCTGGAGCGGCGCTGACCAGGTTGAGTGTGACCGCCGCCAGTGCTCCGGTCACGGTGTTCGTTGTACTGTTCAATGGCACACCATCAATGCTAAATGAGGCATTTACTCCCGCAGCCGCTTTGGTGAAAATCAGCCCGGTTGTCTTTCCCGTTACGGAAAGATCGCCCGGTTCGCCGCTGGCCGTACTGACCAGCGCGAGCCGCGCACCATTGAGGTCATTGATCACACCGGCCGTCACGCCCAACTCATGGCCATTGATGTAGCTGGCCAGCCCGTCTAGTGTGTTGTTGTTAGCGTCGACCGGGATGTCCGTACTCGTGTTGCCCACTTTCAAGGTGAAGGTGCCGGTACTGAAGGTTGCGCTGCCGCTGGTGGCCGGCTCGGTGTAATAGGACGATGTGGTCGCCAGACTTTGGACTATTACGGTATGGGTGCCAGACGCTGCCGAGGACTGCGCAGTGCCCATCACGATGCCGCTCTGCGAAGAACTGGCCACGTTTGAAGTAATGGCGCCAAGCACGTCTTTGAGCGCATTGACCCTATCCTGAAGAGTACTTAGATTGGAACTGATACTGTTCAGGACAACTCGTTGCGTGCTTAAGCGCGCCTGTTGCTGCTGCCAAACTCGCTCTGGAGCCTGCTCGCTGGAAATGATCTGGTCGACAACAGCGGTGACATCAATTCCGGATCCTGGGTTCGCCGTGTTCGTGTTCAAGCTAATCATGTAATCTCCCGCAAGCGAGGGAATGTTGTTCAGAATGGTTAGCGCCATTTTGAATTCTCCCTAATTTTGGTTCCGTCTTGCTGAAACTACTTCCCCAGATTCACTGCAGAGGCCCTGTTCCGCTTTCTCACTTCCGGAACCCATCTGTTTCTAATGGTCACATCGGCACTCTGAAGAGTAGCTTTAGGTTCGGAGCTTCCAATGGCAGGTTACGCAGGTAATTTTCACCCCGTAAGCCATTCCTAAAGGCATTCCTCCCCAAGCCGATAACGTCAGCAGAGGCCCCAGTGGCTATGCCGGCGCTGCCGGCGAGAGGGATCAATTGATTCAGCTAACACGTCTGAACAACCAACACCTAACTGTCAATTCGGATTTGATCAAGTTCGTCGAGCAGGCCCCGGATACGGTCATCACGCTGGTTACTGGCGAAAAGATCGTAGTGCGCGAGAGTGTGGAAGAAGTCTTGAAACGGGTCATTCAGTTTCGTCGCTCCGTACTTGAACGGATCGTGCCGACCTGGGATAACAACTTTGCCAAATCTCCGCCAGCTAACTGCAACAAGAAACCGGAAGAAGCCTGAGGGGGAAGTTCGTGGATAAGGCCACTTTCGGGGGCATTCTCGTCGGTATAGGCGGAATCCTGGCTGGTTTGCTGATCGAGGGAGGCAGCCTCACTCAGATTATGCAGCCGACTGCGGCGATAATTGTGTTGGGCGGCACTCTGGGCGCAGTTCTCATTCAGTTTCCGCTGCCGGTCGTAATGAGCGCCTTTCGCCGCCTGGCACATGTCTTCTTCGAGCCCAAGAACGATCCACAATCCATGATTCAGGAGGTGGTGAGGTTCGCCAATAAAGCTCGCCGCGAGGGAATTGTGGCCCTCGATGCCGACGTTCAGAACGTTGAAGAACCTTTTTTGAAAAAGTCACTGATGCTCGCAGTGGACGGGACCGAGCCCCAGGAACTGCGCAAAATGATGGAACTTGAACTTGATAACAGGGCCGAGCAGGACGAGAGGATTCCTCAGGTCTTCGAGTCGGCCGGTGGTTTTTCTCCCACCATCGGCATCATCGGCGCCGTGCTGGGGCTGATACAGACCATGCAACACCTGGACAAGATCGACGAGGTAGGCCGCGGTATTGCGGTTGCGTTTGTAGCGACCATTTACGGTGTTGGCTCCGCCAACCTTTGTTTTCTGCCCTGCGCGGGCAAACTGAAGATCCGCATTCGCGAAGAGCAGGTGATCCGCGAAATGACCCTGGAAGGCGTCGTCTCGATCTTGGAAGGTATGAATCCTCGTATTCTGGAAACCAAGCTGCTGGGCTACCTCGCCGATGTGAAAGCAAAGCCTGCGGAGAGGCCATCGGAGACTTCGGTATGAGCCGCAAAAGGCGCCAAAAAGAACACGTCAATCACGAACGTTGGCTGGTTTCTTACGCCGACCTTATCACCCTGCTGTTCGCGTTCTTTGTAGTGATGTACTCCACTTCCCAGGTCGATCACCGTAAGGTCGGCAAGCTGGCCGCGGCGATTCAGGTGGCCTTCCAGGAACTGGGCGTGTTTCAGGCTACGGGCACCAAGGTTCCGACGGAAACTAGTGACCCAATACCTCCCGATACCGCGCAGGCCCTGGAAAATGTCGATCGCACTTCCGCCCTGGGCCGAATCGTGCCTGCACCGAAGGGTGTCCTCAGTAGCGAGCAGAATGATCTGTCGCTGCTCCGGCGCGAACTGGAGCAGGCTCTGGCGCCGGAGATCTCTCGTCACGAAATAGCCCTCCGGCAAGGACCCGATGGGCTGGTCATCAGTCTTCGCGAGATCGGATTTTTTGATAGCGGTTCAGCGCAGATCAAGACCAATTCTCGGGGAGCTTTCAGTCGTATCGCATCGCTGCTTGTGGAACGCAATTACCGGCTCCGAATCGAGGGCCACACCGACAATGTGCCCATCCACACGCCACAATTTGCTTCCAACTGGGAACTCTCGACCGGGCGAGGCACGGAGTTAATCCGTCTTCTGGTTGTGCAGTACGGATTCGCCCCGGAACGGCTCTCTGTCGGTGGTTATGCCGAGTTCCACCCTATCGCCAGCAACAGCACGGAGGAAGGGCGCGCGCTTAACCGCCGAGTCGATGTGGTGATCCTGAGCAAACCGGCGTCAGCCGAAATGCCCGCCCCGGAAAAGCCCACTGCTTCCGACGCCAAACCTGCAAGTTACCTGGAACCGCAAGCGCCGCCGTCATTCTAAAAGTCGTAGCCCAAGACATTTTCTGAAATACGCTCCCCAGCAGATTCTAGGAAGTTAGCGGCTACCGGCCGCGCGTGTAGCTACCTTCACCATGGTCGGGAAATTCTTTTCGTCCAAAAGGTCACGGACCTTTCGCAGCAACGCTTGAACGGAAAAAGGTTTGGAGAGGTGGGACATCCGCGGCTCCTGATGCGCCTTTACGAATGCGACCCTCTCCCCATAACCGGACATGAAAATGATTTTCATCTCTGGGCAGAGTGCTCCGAGCTCCTCAGCCAGAACGCACCCGGTCTTGCCCGGCATGACTACGTCAGTAAGAAGAAGATGTATGTTCCCGGAGCGCTGGAGGAAGATACTCATCGCGTCCACCGCATCATCCGCTTCTAATACCACGTAACCTGCCGATTCCAGGATCTGACAGGTGACCTCTCGCACGAGGGCTTGGTCTTCGACTAGCAGAATGGTCTCCCACCCCCACGGAATTTCGGCTTCCGTTCCAATCGATTTGCATTCTCCCATATTACCTTCCAGCCTATGTCCAGAAATTTATGGACCGGTGATTTTCATTCGCGTAACTTTACGCAGCACGTAAATCACATCTGCACCTTCCATTCCATTAGTTCGCTCCACTATGCTGACTTCAGAAGTGCTTTCAAATCAGCCATGCCATTGGGGTAATCGGAGAGGACAGTGCGAATCGCGCAGAAGCTAGGGGTCTCAGCGCGGCAAAAGAGTGCCGAAGTGGGAAGAGTTACTGAATACTGTTCGGAAGAGGCCCTGATTGTCTTGCGAACTATCGGGAACTCGTGAGCAGGGTTTGATACGGGTCGATCAGGATCTTCCGTGTTCCACTTGGCGCGGTCAGGCGGAAAGTGCCCTCAGGACCATCGACGAACACCCTCCCAAGCAGCACAGACGTTTTTCCGGCAACTGCCGCGTATATCGGGACTGCGGTGACGAGTTCTTCGGGCGCGTCCTTTTGCAACAGGGTTCCACTGACGATGGTCGCATCACCCTTCGGTGCAAACTTCACACCGTGCGCTTCAAAATGCGGCAACGCGGTCCCGTTTACCCAGCCCTCTAAAAACCAGTTTAGGTTCTTCTTGCCCTCGAACTGCAGAGACGGAGGCAGGTTTTCTTCAAAAACCCGCAGCAGATCACGAGTGGTGATTACCTTGCCTTCATACCGATCACGCAGTTTGCGCAAGCTGCGGACAAACGGCTCGTCTTCGCCCGCCGAACCGCGGGGATGCGGGCCGCCCTTTGCTTCTGCATCGAGCAGCATGTAGCGCAACATGTGGAAAAGCCATGTACCCCGACCGTAACTGATTGCTTCATATCCATTGGGAAAATGCGAAGAAGAAAGCCGCAAGCCCAGGGTCACGGGTCCAGCATCCTTCAGTAGCTCACCGCTCTTGTTCTTCTGAAGCAGGTCCTGACGGTACCTTTCCATCACAATCCGGAACTCCGCTGGATTTTCCGATTCCAGCATCATCATGGCGCAGTAGTTCGCCAATCCCTCAACGATCCACTGGTCGTGATAACTCCTCCACGTAATCAGATCTCCCCACCACTGGTGCGCGGTCTCATGGGCAAGCGCCAGGCCGCTGAACAGGGTCTCCAGCCGGTCCAGATGAACTTGGCGCTTCTGTTCGGGCGTCAAGAATGCGTAGCTCGAGAGGAATACCAACCCAGGCCAGCCCTGACTTGACTTGCCGGGCATCTGCGTGATCTCTAGAGAGCTGTAGGGAAAGGGCCCGAAACGACGCGCAAAGAACTCAACCTCGCGCGCGGACTGATCCGCAACCGGCTGGGCATTGCGCGCCGGCGAAGGGGCGGGCGGAGTGATTACAACAGCCTGCTCGCGGAAGGGTACGGGCTTCCGAAGGTCGGGAACGGTGACCACCTCGCCTTGGCTCTGGGGGAAGTTGCGCTCCAGTCCGGCGGTCGCATAACTCTCTACGATCACATCGCCGGCGCGCGTGACCGCACGAACATACTTTCCGAGATTGAATCCGGCAATTGGGATTGGACGCTCCGAAACCCACCGCGTCACCTGCTCGCCCGGTATTGTCAGGCCGCCGCCATCACTGGCTGGATTCGCCTGGGATGGGACCGGCACCCGCTTGCCAGTTGCCAGCAAGGTCCAGCCCGGCGGGTAGTGGAACTCCAAATCGAAATCGGACATGGCGATGCCTCTATTCGGATACCACGTTCCGCGAGCGCCCACATACAGCAGTCCTCCCCCCGCTTCGGAGAGAACTTCTCCGCCATATCTAAACCGCAACTCCAGCTTCTCCCCGGTTTTCAAAGGCTCGGGAAAGACTACAGCGACCAAATCGTTTCCCCGGCGCGCCAGTTGTGAGCCTTCGAGGGCCTGATTGTGAATGAATTCCACTGGCCGTCCGTTCGCCTCTACAGTTTTTATCTGAAGGAATCTCGATAGCTCGAAAAGCAACGCACGCTCTCCACCACGCCGTGCCTCGAGCTGCAAGCGAGCATCGCCATTGAGGTCCGTGGGAGGCTTTATGTCCGAACGGATGGTGTAACGCGTGATAGTGATATCTTCGCGCTTGTCCTGTACTTCCTTCCCGACCTGCGAGTCGGGCCGATTCGGCGCGAAAGAAGTCCAGACGTCGTAGTAACTCGCGCCTTCGACGGTGCGCATGTGGCCGGCCCAGAGCGGCTCTGGCACTTCCGAATCGAAGTAAACGTCGAAAGTTCCGAGCTTGCGTCCTTGCAGACGAGCATGCAGCATCCGATCCGTACCCGATTGCGTTTCGGGCAGCTTCGTCTCTCCGCTTCCACGTGGTGGGAGGAAATGGTCGATGCTCATGAGCAGGCGCAATGCGTCGAAATCGGCCAAGTTGCGTGCCGTCTCATCCCACTGCGAAACAAATTCCTGGGCATGATCGGATGGCCGCAACCACGGCTGCAGTTCGGCGTAAGTATCATCGTTAAAACGGAAGTAGGCCGTGCCGAACTGCTCTTCAAGGATCGCCATCCCGGTGAACAACGCCATTGAGGACCGTTCCGCCTTATCCTGAGAAGCCAGCAGAACCTCTCCGTCTCCCTCAAAAAAAGCGCCAGTAATTCGCCCGAACACATCCTGGGTGAAAGCGATGGTGCCATCTTCCAGGGTAAGGTGAAGGGCGGAACGGTCCAATGATGCTCCTCGCACCTGGTAGACTCGCGACTTGTCCAGCCCGATATTGCGCAATTGCAAATAGAGAGTCTCTGCAGATTTGGAAGCACGGATTTGCGGCGCTGCGCCGGCCTGCGTCCAAGCGCCCATCGCGCCCGAAAGCGTGAGGCATGCTAGCAACACAACTTTACCGACTCGAGTGATTACCATAGTCACCTACTTCGGTCTCCCACTCGTTGCTAGAATGCGCCACAGTGCGGGTACCTGTCATCATCTTCTTCGAATTGACGATCTTCATCATGGCGGCGGCCGTGTGTGCGCCGGCGGAAGTCATCCGCCTGAAGAACGGTGGCACAATCTGGGCAGAGCAGGTCCGCGAAAAGGGCGCGCATATCGAGTACCAGATCGGCGATAACTCTTATGCTATTCCCAAATCATCGGTGAAACACATCGATGGCGGTGGGATTCCACCCCAGTCTCTACCTCCCACGGGAGATGCTGATCTGTCTGCCTTTGCTCCGAGCGATAGCTTGGACAGTAAAGGCAATCTCTCTGCAAAAATCCTTCACGATGACCGGATTGATTCCGATGCCCTCGCCGACATGGAGAAGAGCGGCAATGCAGAGCTCGTCGCCACTGCCTATTTCATCGCTGGCAAGCACGAGTTCGAACAAGGCGATGTCAAAGAGGCCCGCCGGTATTACGAAACCGCGCTCCGCTTCCAATCCAATAATTCAACTATCTTGAATTATTACGCGGCCTTGCTGGTGCGGACAGGCAACGCTGCCGAAGCTCTGACTTATGCCGAGCGTTCCGCTCGCGTGGCACCCGATTCCGCGGATGCTCTAACCATTCTTGGGTTCGCGCAGTTCACTGCCGATCGTACTCGTGAGGCCATTCGCTCCTGGAAAAAATCTTTAGCAATGCGCCCGGACGCGAAGGTCGAGCAGTTCCTGGCCAAAGCGGAACGAGAAGCCACCGCGGAAGCCGAGTTCTCCCAGCGGGAGAGCAGCCACTTTACTTTGCGGTTCGAAGGCAAACAGACTTCCGAGTCGTTACGGAGGGAATTGCTCGCCACCCTGGAATCAGAATATGACGAACTAGTCCGCCAACTTGCCGCCTCGCCGCGGAGCAGCATTCCGGTTGTACTCTACACCGAGCGGGCGTTTTTCGATGTCACCCACGCGCCCTCATGGACCGGCGCCGTCAATGACGGAAAGCTTCGTATTCCGATCAGCGGCATAACATCAGTTACCCCTGAACTGGCTCGCGTCCTGAAGCACGAACTCGCTCACTCCTTCATTGATCAGATTTCTGCCGGGCGCTGCCCGCAATGGTTGCATGAGGGAATCGCGCAGCTACTCGAACCTAAAACGACGGATGCCCGGGGCCACCGGTTGGCCCAGGTCTTCCGGGCGCAACGCGAGATCCCGTTTTATGTTTTAGAAGGCGGCTTCATGCGGTTCTCGAAGGTCGAGGCCGTGCTGGCCTACGATGAGTCCCTTGCCGCTGCCGAGTACATCAGCGATACTTATGGCCTGAGCGATCTGCAACGCATCCTCGACCGCATCGGCCAGGGGAGTTCCACGGAGGCGGCTCTCCGCGCTACCATCCACTGCAGCTACGGCGAACTGGAAACTGAAGTAGGCAAATATCTTAGCCGCAGATACAGCGATTAACCACGGCAAAGGTTCAGTATGACTCTCGGTAATGTTTGCTGAGTTGCGATTCTTGTGCTAACTTCGGCCCGAGTACTTACTTGTGTATGCAGTCCGCTTTCGGAAGCAAACCCGTCCTGGCCACACCTGTCGATCCGATAAGGTCGGAGATTCCTAGACTGCACGATGCCGAAATCGCCGCGATTTTCTACGGCCAACGTATGGGCGGAGATTTCTACGAGTTTCTCCGCGTCAACCCGTCTCGCGTCTTGTTTGGTTTATTGGACGTCGCTGGACGGCGCGACCAAAATCGAGAAATTCTCTCCGCGGCGCAGCAGACTTTTCGGGCCTTGGGTCACAAGCTGTTTGCCGACGAAGACATCAATGAAGCCGAAGCAATGATTGAACTTTGCCACGAGCTGAACCGCAGTGTCTTACAGGCTGCCGGAGGTGTCCGCAGTTGTCCTGCGTTTTCCGGGTGTTACAACGAGAGTGTGGGCACCATCTGTTATACAAATGCAGGGCACACCCCTGCTCTGCTGCGGGACCTGTCCGGAGTTGTGATGCTGACCGCTACCGGACTTCCACTGGGACTGTTTTCCCACACTACTTGCGATGCTCCCACAGTTGCTCTGAGCACGGGCGCAGCCCTGCTCCTCGTTTCCAGGGGAGTGGTGGAAAGTCGCCGCAATGGCGAAGATTTCGGACTGGAACGTCTGAAGAAACATCTCCAGCACACCACAGCCAGCAGTGCCAAGGAACTGGGTTTGAGTGTTCTGGATAGCGTGCAGCAGTTCATGTGCACGCCACCCACACACGACGACGTCACCGCACTAACCCTGGTTCGGGCTGTCAGCGCCAAAGTCGCGAGTGCGTAGCTTATTTGGGGGACGAAACCATCATGCTGGGCTGATGGCTATCTTCTTGTTTTCGCCGGTTCTTTTTTCTCGCCCACCCGTTTGCTGACCTCGAACACCATTTTTCCGGCGCGCTTATCGGCGTCCACCACCACGTGATCGCCGTGCAATACTTCGCCGTCAAGAATCTTCAGCGCCAGCGGGTCCTGCACCAGCTTCTGAATGGCTCGCTTCAAAGGGCGCGCGCCGAAATTTGGATCGAAGCCCTCGGTGAATAGCAGTTCTTTCGCCGCCTCGGTCAGTTCGAGCGAGATCTTGCGATCCGCCAAGAGCCTGCGCACGTCTTCCAGGCGGAGCTCGATGATCTTGACCAATTGCTCCTTGCCCAGCGGGCTGAACACGATGATGTCATCTACTCGGTTCAGGAACTCGGGCTTGAAGTGACCGTGGAGTGCGTTCATCACCAGTTCGCTGGCGCGCGCGAACTCTTCCGCCGACCGCATGTTCTCGGCCTGCAAATACGTAGACCCAATGTTCGAGGTCATGATGATCACCGTGTTGCGAAAATCGACGGTGCGGCCTTTGCCGTCGGTCAGGCGGCCATCGTCCATGATCTGCAGCAGGATGTTGAAGACATCAGGATGAGCTTTTTCGATCTCGTCGAAGAGCACAACCGCATACGGACGCCGTCGTACCTGCTCCGTGAGCTGGCCTCCCTCTTCGTAACCCACATATCCCGGAGGCGCGCCGATCAAACGTGAAACGGCGTGCTTCTCCATGTACTCGGACATATCGATGCGCACCATAGCATGCTCATCATCGAAGAGGAATTCTGCCAAAGCGCGGGCCAGTTCGGTTTTTCCTACACCGGTCGGGCCAAGGAAGATAAATGAGCCGATCGGACGTTTAGGATCGCTCAAGCCTGCGCGCGAGCGGCGGATGGCGTTCGAAACGCGCTCCAGTGCCGCATCCTGACCCACGACTCGCTGGCGCAGTCCGTCTTCCATGTTGATCAGTTTCTTTACCTCGCCCTCGAGCATCTTCGAGACCGGAATGCCGGTCCACTTGGAGACGATGCGGGCGACGTCTTCCTCGTCGACTTCTTCCTTCAGCATCCGAGTGGTGCGCCCGCCGACAACGTTTCCGTCCATCTGTGCGGTGACCTTCTTTAGTTCTTCTTCCGTCTGGCGAAGCAAGCCATAGCGGATCTCCGCCACGCGTGCTAGGTTGCCCTTTCGCTCTTCCGTCTGCTCTTCGAGCTTCAACTGTTCGATCTTCTCTTTCAGCTCGCGGGAGCGGGCGATGATGTCTTTTTCTCTTTTCCAGTTGGCTTTCAGCGCATTGGACTTTTCGCGTACTTCGGCCAGTTCCTTATCGATCGCCGCCAGCCGTTCGCGGGAATTCGGGTCATCTTCCTTCTTCAGCGCCTGGCGCTCGATTTCCAGTTGTGTGGCTCTCCGCTCGAGCTGGTCGATCTCGGTTGGCATGGAATCGATCTGGATGCGCAGGGAGGCCGCCGCTTCGTCGATGAGATCGATCGCTTTGTCGGGCAAGAAGCGATCGGAGATGTAACGATGCGAAAGTGTGGCGGCGGCGACAATGGCCGAGTCTTTGATGCGCACTCCGTGATGCACTTCGTAACGCTCTTTAAGTCCACGCAGAATTGCAATCGTGTCTTCGACGTTCGGCTCGCCGACGAACACAATCTGGAAACGACGTTCGAGGGCTGCATCCTTTTCGATGTACTTGCGGTATTCGTTTAACGTTGTTGCTCCAATGGCGCGCAGTTCGCCGCGGGCCAGCGCCGGCTTCAACATATTCGAGGCGTCGATCGCGCCTTCCGCCGCGCCCGCGCCCACCAGCGTGTGCAGCTCATCGATGAAGAGAATGATTTGACCCTGCGAGTCTTCGATCTCTTTCAAAACGGCCTTCAGCCGGTCTTCGAATTCGCCGCGGTACTTGGCTCCGGCCACCATCGATCCCAGGTCGAGAGCAACGACTCGCTTGCTTTTCAAGACTTCCGGTACATCGCCGGAGACAATGCGCTGCGCCAGTCCCTCCACGATGGCGGTTTTGCCCACGCCAGGCTCGCCGATGAGCACCGGATTGTTCTTGGTGCGACGCGAGAGGACTTGGACCACGCGGCGGATTTCTTCATCGCGTCCAATCACCGGATCGAGCTTCCCGCGCCGCGCTTGTTCAGTGAGATCACGGGCATAGCGTTCGAGCGCCTGGTACTTGGCTTCGGGATTCTGGTCGGTAATACGCTGCGATCCGCGGACCGCAGTAAGCGCTTTGAGGATGGCCTCGTGAGTGGCGCCGTGACGAGCCAGAAGCTCCTGGGCAGCGTCGCGCTTGAGCTGCGTGATGGCGAGTAGCAGATGCTCGGTAGAAACGTACTCATCCTTAAAATTATCGGCCTCCTTGAAGGCCCGCTCGAGAAGCTGGTTCATAGGCTGGGAAAGGGTAGCCTGTGCGACACTTCCGCCGGAGATCTTGGGGATGCGCTCAATCTCGCGGTACACCTCATTGAGCACTGCTTGCACGGCAATGCCGATCTTCTCCACGATGGGCGGAACGATGCCTTCGCGGTCTTCAAGCAGTGCGGCGAGCAGATGCACTGGCAGCAACTCAGGATTGCCGTGCTCGGACGCCAAATCGTTGGCGCGCTGCACCGATTCCTGCGCTTTTAGCGTGAATTTGTCCCAACGGATGGGCATGTGAACTCCTTACACTGGTTATCATTTTAACTAAGGCGGAAAATCTACGTATTTCGGAATTCGACTAAAACAAAATGCACAAATTCTTCGCTTCGCTCAAAATGACCGCCTGCATATTCGAGCTCCGCTCGACCAGCCAGACTAACGCGTCTGGCCAATGTGTTTCTTGTCGCAAAAAAACGGGAGAATGGCACGGCTCCGTCTCCCGTTTCACGACCGTAGACAATTAGCTTACGCGGCCTTGCTCACGCCCTTGATCTCTTTACCCTCAAGGGTTTTCTCGCTGCCAACGTTGACCTTGATCTGCTTGGGCTTGGCTTCAGCCTTCTTGGCCATACTGATCTTCAGCACGCCCTTGTCATAGTTGGCATGCACCTGCTCCGGGTCGACCGTGTTGGGGAGCGTGAAAGAGCGGGTGAAGCTTCCATACTGCCGCTCGACGCGACGGTAGTTCTCCTCCTTTTCTTCCTTCTCGAACTTGCGCTCGCCGTGCACGGTAAGGGTGTTGTTCTCAATGCGAACATCGATGTCTTTCTCATCGATGCCCGGAACTTCAATCTTCAGAGTAACGTTGTGCTCGTCCTCGTAGACGTCGACCGGCGGAGCAAAGGTTGTGGTGGTCAACGATTCTTCCCGGCCTTCAGGGGCAAACGGTTCGCGGAACAAGCGATTCATACGATCTTGCAGAGTAACGAACTCACGGAACGGGTCCCAACGGGTTAGCATTGTCATAAGTCATTCCTCCTTTAATAGAAATGGTTTTCTTAGGGCTCCTGGAAACTTCCCTAAAGGCATCTGTTTAGTATGTGTCTAGCATAAAACTTGAGCGGGTTGTTGTCAAGCACATGTATGAGTGTACTTTCAATTACTTACAATGGGCTATTGCGCATTTCAGGTAGGCGGTTTCGGGCACCGTCAGCACTATGGGATGGTCCCGGGCCTGGGTGCGGTTTTCCAAGATTCGAATAGTTCTGTGGACATCGCGAGAAGCCTCGGCAAGGATTTCCAGAAAATCGGCTTGGCTCACGTGATAGGAACATGAGCAGGTGACGAGGGTTCCGCCGGGGCGGAGCATCTTGAGGGAACGCAGGTTCAATTCCTTGTAGCCACGAAGCGCAGTTTCGAGGGTGCGCTTGCTCTTAGCAAACGCCGGTGGATCGAGGATGATCGTGTCGTACTGACGACGGGCTGCGGCGTAGTCCTTGAGCAGGTCGAAAGCATTGGCCTCAATCCACTCGATCTCTCGTCCATTCAGAGCAGCGTTCTGTTCGGCCATTTCCAAGGCCGGCCGAGAGCTGTCCACTCCAGTTACCGTCGAGCAGCGCCCGGCCAGGTGAAGGGCGAACCCGCCTTGATAGCAGAAAACATCCAAGGCTTCGCCATGGGCGTATTGAGCGGCGGCGGCATAGTTTTCCCGCTGGTCGAGGAAGGCACCGGTCTTCTGTCCCTCGAGCCCGCAGTAATGAAAGCGAACGTTGTTCATGGTGAAAACAGTGTCCTTCTTCTCGCCGTAAAGCAAACCGGGAGTGCGCGGCGGGAGCTGCTCTAACTCGCGGATGCGAGGCTCGACTCGCTCCACAATTCCTGCGGGCTTGAGCTCCTCGTTCAGCTTTTGGATCAATACCTGCCGCACCGGCTCAGCATCCATGGCCTGCGTAAGCACCTGGAGAGAAAGAATGTCGTTATATCGGTCCACGATTAGTCCCGGGATAAAATCCCCCTCGCTGAAAATAACGCGGTAGGCATCAGTATCGCTGATCACTTGAGCGCGGTAGGCGATAGCGGCCTCAATTCTTTGACGCAGCAGAGCCGGCAAATCCGTGACCGGTTGGGGTGAGAGCATGCGCAGGGCGATCTGTGATGCGCTGCTGTAGAGAGCGGTCCCCAGGAATTTGCCGCGCTCATCGGTGACGCCGACCAGGGCACCGGGTGGAATGCTGTCGTCCGAATTGATATCAGAACGGTAGACCCATACATGGCCACTTTTCAGGCGGGAAACGCCTCGGGCGGAGACCTTCACCGTCGGGAGCGCGGCGGCAACTGTGGGACTTTTAAGCATCAGGGAATCTTAAACCCGGCAATAACACGTAGGCCCAGGCGCCCCTCGGCTAGGCGGCAGAGCAAAGCTCTGTCTAACATTCGACAAGTCAGTAGTCGAGCTGGGCTCGACCGGTGCAGACGAGGGCATCTGCCCCTACGTGGATCGAGGACAGCGCCGAGATGTTTATGCTCACACACACCGGTTTTAAGGGATGATGAGTGCCAAAATATGAGAGTGGATTGGGCTGAGGACCAATGACCAACGACCGACGGCTAACGACTACCAACTGAAGATCTAGCTGGCGGCAGGGTGTTCGGAGACGACGGTTTCACTGGATTTAGCGTGAGTCCGCGCGTCCGACTCGACACGCGCGGCTGCGAGATCGGAATGTAAGGCATCCAGAACCATCATGGGCAACTCGGCGCCCCATTCTTCAAGTTCTGTCTCACTCCAGTTTCCGTTCAAGCGGGTTGCGCTCTCAAGGTCTGCGGCGAAGGTGGCGCGGTAGTCGGCATCGCGTAATTCGGTTTCGCCGATCTTGCGTCCGGTGTGGAGATCGTAAATACGGCGGCTGGAAGTGCCCTCATGGTTAACAAATGCCAGAAAAACTTCTTCATGCTCACCGTAATGCAGACGGTGATACCAGGCCTGATCGGCGTCAGCTTTGGGCCGGGAACGCCGTTTCCGCGTCATATTCGTGCGCTCAATGCTCGCTTCGTTCGCGGGATTGAAATACAGAATTCGCTGACAGGAGTCACAGGTCACGATCTGCTGTCCGCTCCGTACTTCGTTGTAGGTTTGCGGACGAAGCATCATTTGGCACGCCATGCACTTGTGATCACGCACCTCGGAAAGACCGGTGCCGCGGAATTTCATCACCCGTTCGTAATGGCGTAGAAGATCGGGTGATACTTCCACACGGAGCTTTTCGCGTTTGGCATTCCACTCGGCGAGCTGTTTCTCGTCTTCAGCGGTGCGCTGGCGCGCGTCGGCCTTTTCCTGCTCGATTTCCGTCATCTCCGCTTTCAGTTCGGCTTCCGCCGCCTTGACCTCTTTCTCTCGAGCCTCGGCATTGATCATGAGCTCGAGTATCTTGTCTTCGTTGGCGCGAATATCTTGTTCGGCGAACTGGATTTCATGCAGCAACGCTTTGTACTGATCGTTGGTTTTTACGTCGAGTGACTGGTCGCGGTACTTCGAGACTTTCTGCTGCAGGTCTTGAATGGCAGTTTCATACTTGCGGCGGGCTGCCTCATCAGTTTTGATGGAGGCTTTCGCTCTTTCCAGAACAGTTTTGGTACCTGCGAGCTTTTGCTCGATCGCTGCTACTCGCTTGGGCAGGGCCGCAACTTCGTCATTCAGACGGCGGATCTCCCGGTCGGCTTCTTGCAATTGGAGCAGGTTCTCGATATCTGGAAGCATTATCAGGAATGACGCTAGATTGATTTTAGCATGCGAACGGATGTTTTCCGGTCGCTGGAATGCAAGGCTTAGACCAGAGTTGGCAAAGGCTTCCGCGGCTTGGCAACTTTCGTGTCTTGTCTCCACGACGGCTTTTACATTCTTGCCTCCGCTGACCGCGACAGTTCCCATGCATCGAACCGTGCCGGCGATGTTACACTTTTCAGCCTGCTAACAACGTTCATGCCTGTCCCTGGAGCCAGCTCGTGAATCGTTTTTTTGGCTTACTAGTTCTTGTCACACTCGCGATGTTCTCCCGCGGAACCGCCCAATCCACGGTAACCGCAAACTCGCAGAAAAAACCTCTAACGCTCGAAGCCATATTCGCCGAAGGCGGCATTACCGGACGCAGCCCCGAAACCGTGAAGTGGAGCCCCGACAACACCAAGGTCTCATTTGTGCAGCGCGATGACTTCGGCGAGCACGGAGAACTATGGTACGTCGATGCTGCAACAGGCGGGAAAAAGGTTTTGGTCAGCGAATCCAAGTTGGCCATGCTGGCACCGCCTTCCAACAAGATTACAGATGAGCGTGAAAAAGAACGGGTCACGCGCTATCACGTGGCAGAATATTCGTGGGCTCCCGATTCCAAGCACCTGCTCTTCGATTCGCAGGGCCAACTCTGGCTCTATAACCTCGAGAACGGCACGGCTGTCCAGTTCACTTCTGCTCCCGAAAAGAGCGAGGATCCGAAGTTTTCTCCGGATGGTACCCACTTGGCTTATCTGCGCAAGCACAATTTGTATATACGGCCAGTTTCGGGCAAGGGCGAGAAGCAGCTCACCAAAGACAAAGATGAGAATTTGCTCGATGGCGAAGTGGACTGGGTCTACGCGGAAGAGCTCGGCGTTCGCAGCAATTATTTCTGGTCGCCCGACAACAAGGAAATCGTCTTTCTACAGATGGACGAAAATCAGGTGCCCACGTACCCGATTACTGACTGGCTGCCTACACATCCCAAGGTTGACATGGAAAAGTATCCCAAGGCGGGCGATACCAACCCGTCTGTGCGTCTCGGCGTAGTGGGCGCGAGTGGTGGTAAGGTCAAATGGATTTCGCTCACGAAAGAGACTGATATTTACATTCCCCGGTTCGGCTGGCTGCGCGACGGGCTGCTCTGGGCGGAAGTCCTCAACCGCATACAGGACACAATGGAGTTGTACTTTGTGGACGCGCACTCCGGCAGTTCGCGCAAGGTGCTGACCGAAACCAGTCCAGAAGCGTGGGTGAACGTTAACGATGACTTTCGGGTTCTCAAGTCGGGGGACCGTTTCCTGTGGTCGAGCTGGCGCGACGGCCACACCCACCTGTATGTCTACAGCTTTGACAAGCAGCATCTGCTTGCAGCCGATGCGAAGCTCGAACGCCAGCTCGAGCAAGGAAACTATGAGGTGCTCGGAGTCGAAGGGGTGGATGAAGATTCTGGTACCGTCTTCTTCACGGCAAATAAAGATGACCCGCGACAAACCAAGGTCTACGGTGTGAAGGTGGACGGGTCAGCCCTTCATGAAGTCATGCCCGGTGAAGGGACGCACAAAGTCACATTCGCAGATAATGGCAAGGCTCTGGTAGACAACTATTCCTCTGCACTCACGCCACCCAGTTTGGCCGTCTGCAACCCGGAGCGGAGCTGTCACAAATTCTGGGAATCGCGCAGCGTAACCGATTACGACCTGACTGCTCCCAAGTATCTGGAGTTCAAAGCCGACGATGGCGCTACTCTATATGGTCAACTCCTCCTGCCGCCGGAAGGGAGACCCAGCGCCAAAATTCCCGTGATCGTGAGCGTCTACGGAGGCCCGGCCGGGCAACTGGTGCGCAATGCCTGGGGTGGCACGACCGAGCTCTTCCATGAGCTTCTCGTCAGGCGGGGTTTAGCCGTCTTCTCCGTGGATAACCGCGGCACTCCAAATCGCGGCAGAACATTCAGTACTGCCATCCGCAAGGAATTCGGGATAATTGAATTGAAAGATCAACTTGCCGCGCTCAATAGTCTTTTCGCACAATACCCGCAACTTGACAAAGAGCGCGTCGCGGTCTGGGGCTGGAGTTACGGCGGATCAATGACTCTCTATTCGATGACTCATTCCGAGGCATTCAAAGCAGGCGTGGCGGTTGCTCCTGTGACCGACTGGCGCAATTATGACTCGATTTATACCGAGCGCTACATGGGATTGCCCAAACAAGATGCTAAGGCGTACGACGACTCCTCCATACCCAAGGCCGCAGGCAACTTGCATGGCGCGCTTCTGCTGGTCCACGGTACCAGCGATGATAACGTTCACCTGCAGAACAGCGTCCAGATGGTGGACGCGCTCATCAAAGCAGGCAAGCAATTCCGGTTAATGTTTTATCCGAACAAAACTCACAGTATCTCTGGGCCTGAAGCGCGTACCCAGTTGTTCCACATGATGCAGGAACATTTCGAGCGAGAGTTAAAGTAGCCCATGTGGGCCCGAGCAAAGCTCGGGTTCCTCTTTTCCGAAGGAGCACTGATCGATGGAGCGGCTTGCCCTCGGTGATTTCGAACTGACCGTCTTCTCTGATGGAACCTACTACCTTGACGGCGGCGCATTCTTCGGTGTCGTGCCAAAGGTCATGTGGTCGAGAAAGGTGAAAGCTGACGAGCAGAACCGCGTCGTCGTCGGACTCAATTCGCTGCTGGTGCGCACCGGCAAGCACAACGTGCTGATCGAAACGGGGATTGGCAACAAACTCTCAGAAAAAATGGCCAAGATCTACGGCCAGCCGGCAAAGTTGCTGGAGAATCTCAGTGCTGGTGGGATAGCGCCCGACGACATTGATGTGGTCATTAATACTCACCTGCACTTCGATCATTGTGGCTGGAACACGGTACGCAAGAATGGTCAGGTGGTCGCAACTTTTCCCAAAGCGCAGTATTACGCGCAAGAGGGCGAATGGCAACACGGACGTCGTCAGCACGAGCGCGACGCTATCAGCTACATCAGCGAGAACTATGACCCGCTGATCGACAATGGCCAAATGCACCTGCTGCATGGCGACCAGGAGATCGTTCCCGGGGTATTCGCGAATATTTTCCGGGGGCACACCGCGAACATGCAAGCGGTAATTATTAAAAGCGATGGCAAGACCGCGTGTTACATCTCCGACCTGATTCCCACCACAGCGCACCTGGACCTCACTTGGGTCATGGGGTTTGATCTCTTCCCGCTCGAGACGATCGAGAGCCGCAAAAGCTATTACGCACAGGCAGTGCCGGAGCAATGGCTAACCGTTTTCACTCACGACCCAAATATGCCCTGGGCGCACCTGGAGAGGAATGAGGCAGGAAAGATAATGGTGAGAGGGAGATAACGTAATCCAGCGGCGAGCCTGTCCGCGATCAAAGTAGAGATACCCGGTCGTGGCTTCAGTCGGATTGCAGACTCGGGGCCGTGCCTCGCTCGACTGCCCCCCGAGAGCATCTGGCCTGCGTGATTATTGCAAGGGCGAGACGCACGTACCTACATCTGCGCGGGCGAGGGTGCCCGCACCGCACGTTCCGAGAATTCCCTCGAAGAATTCTTCCACATGCCCAAGAATTTCCCGCTCCGTCTTCGCTTCGTAAATAGCCTTGCGCAGTGCAGCCCCGCCCGGCACTCCGTGTGTGAACCACGAGGCGAACTGCTTCATCTTGCCTGCCGCTCCGGGCATCTCTTCTTCAATCAGCATCTGGAAATAGGTGCGGATCATTTCGTACCGATCGGCATCGGTGGGTTCGCCATAGCCGCCACTCTTCGCATATTGCGCGATCTGGCGGAAGATCCACGGATTCGACGCAGCGGTGCGGCCGATCATCACAGCATCACAGTCGGTCTGTGTCACCATGGCGCAGGCGTCTTCCGGCATGCGGATGTCGCCATTGCCGATCACCGGAATCTCCACTGCCTGCTTGACCGCGCCAATCCAGTCCCAGCGCGCCTGACCGCTGTAACCCTGTTCGCGCGTGCGGGCGTGCAGCGCAACCGCGCACAGCCCACAATCCTCCGCCATTTTCGCCAGTTCGACGCAGATGATTTCCTGTTCATTCCATCCGGCGCGGAATTTGACGGTAAACGGAATCTTCACTGCCGCGCGCACCGCTTCAAAAATTCGCCGGATCCCGGGCAGGTCGCGCAACAGCCCAGAGCCACCGTTGCACTTGACAACCTTTTTCGCAGGGCAGCCCAAGTTGAGGTCTATGAGATCGAAACCCAGATCCTCGACCATGCGAGCGGCATCTGCAATCACTGGGGGACTGCTGCCGAAAAGCTGCGCTGAGATGGGATGCTCGTCCTCGTAGAAGTGCAGATAGCGTTGCGCCTTCTTGTCCTTGGCACGTAGGACACCGTCAGCCGAGGTGAACTCGGTCATGATCAGCCCGCATCCGCCAAGGTTCCGAATGAAGCGACGGAACACTGTGTCGGTCACTCCCGCCATGGGGGCAAGGACCGTAGCAGGGGAGAGGGTGACCGAGCCGATTTTGAGTGCGTCGGGAATAGGGACGAGGTCAGCCGCACCACCCTCAGCACGGGCGGGGACGCCCGCGCCTACATCGGCCGAATTGTCCCAAAACTTCTGCACCTGCTTATTTTAGTCGCCTTCGCAAAATAAAACCCCCGCCGCAGCGAGGAGCCTCTTTTTTCATCTGTGTAAACTGCGCAAATCGGCGCGAAAAAGATTACTTCTTTTCGGCTCCAGCTTTGGCGTACTTGCGGCGGAAGCGCTCCACGCGTCCGGCCGTGTCCACCAGTTTCTGCTTGCCGGTGAAGAACGGGTGGCAGTTGGAACAGATTTCTACGTGGATGTCGCCCTTGTGCGTCGAGCGGGTCATGAAGGTATTGCCGCACGCGCAATGCACTCGCACTTCGTTGTACGCTGGATGAATGCCTGCCTTCATAAGTCTCCAAATCCCTGCTTGAGTCGTTAGATTCTATAGGATTGATTCGGGATTCAGCAACTTGGGGCGGCGGGTGTGCTGCGGTTTGAAATCCATGTACTGTACTAAAATAAGGGCCACAGAATGGTTATCAGAGACAACGGCGGCAGCCTGCGGGTAGGTTTTGCGGCGGTTTTCTACAACAGCCGCCCTTTGACCCGGGACCACTCGAGCGCAGGGAGTCATTTGCAGGAGAGCGCAGGATGAAGACTGTAGGGATGATCGGCGGGATCGGGCCTGAGTCAACGGTTGAGTACTATCGCTCGATTATTGCAACGTATCACGAGCAGAAACGGGATGGAAGTTATCCTTCGATCATAATCAATAGTATCGATTTGAAGAAGATGCTGGATTTGATCGAGGCGAATGAATTAGCCAAGCTGACCGAGTATCTGGTTGGCGAAGTGCAAAAGCTTGCGAGGGCGGGGGCAGATTGCGGGTTGCTAGCCGCGAATACGCCGCATATTGTTTTTGACGAGATTCGTCGCGGGTCCCCCCTTCCACTGGTGAGCATTGTCGAAGCAACTTGCCAGGCAGCCAAAGCCCTGGGGTTGAAAAGACTCGGTTTGTTTGGCACACGTTTCACCATGGAAGGGCGATTCTATCCAGACGTATTCTCTAAGGAAGGGATTACTTTGGCCGTACCCGACGAGGACGAGCAAGCCTACATTCATGACAAGTACATGAGTGAGTTGGTAAAGGGCATTATTCGGCCTGGAACGCGTGAGCGATTGCTGACGATAGTAGATCGATTGAAAGAGCGGGAGGGTATTCAGGGGTTAATTCTAGGCGGGACGGAACTGCCCTTAATTTTGCGGGATGTCATGGACCGAGGCATTCCATTTCTAGATACGACTCAGATTCATGTAAAAGGTGTTGTCGCACAATTATTGTCGTAGATGGCCGCCCAACCGCGCCCGCCATCTAAATACACATAATCCAAATAAAAAACGGCAGGGCCGACCCCCTGCCGTACTGGTTAAAACAAGAGCTTACTTGCTACGGTTGACTGCTTTCTTGAGTTCGGCTCCAGGTGTGAACTTTGCGACTTTGCGGGCAGCGATCTTGATCGTGGCACCGGTTTGCGGGTTGCGCCCGTTCCGGGCCCTTCTCTGTGAAACCGAGAAAGTGCCAAAACCAATCAGAGCCACCCGATCTCCCTTCTTCAGAGCAGTGGTAATGCTGTCCACCGCAGTATCGATCGCAGTGGTTGCTTGTGTTTTGCTTATATCGCAACCGTCTGCGATTTTGTTTACGAGATCGGCTTTGTTCATCTTCTCTCCTGGCAGGGTTCCTTGTGTTCCCCAGCGCGCACCCCGGGGGAGGTGAGCAACTAGAGCACCCGCTGAGAGGGAATCCTGTTGGCTGCTATTTTCCGCTGTCTTTTCCGAATGTCAACTGTGAAAATCCGCACGGGGCGGGTTATTTCGTATTCCTGCCATCCAAAGTCCGCAACACGCATGGGTATCCAAGTGGTCGAGAACAAAAAACGAGCCACTCTCCCGGTCCGGCAACTACCTGAGAAGAGTGGCTTTCGGCCGAAAAATCGATGCGTCGTTTAGGCGCCGGCGCGCGGTTTCACCGGTTTGATGCCGGTTACCATAACTTGTTCGGGAGGCGGGATTGCGGGGCATTCGCCCAAGATCGGCTGGCAAGCTGCATCCGGACCATGCGCATCACGCACCCGTGCCGCCGTTCCGGTGAACTGTTCTTGCTCGGTTGAGCCCGTGAGCGCCGTGGTGGACGAGGTTCCACCCGCGATCACCTGCGCCACCATATCGAAATAACCGGTGCCCACAAAGCTCTGGTGTTTGACCGCCTCATAGCCGTAATCGCGTTCGCGGCTGAATTCTTTCTCTTGGAGACGAGCATATGCTGTCATCCCGGTGAGCCGATATCCCTGTGCCAGCTCGAACATGCTGAGATTCAGTGAATGGAAACCCGCCAAGGTGATGAACTGAAACTTGTATCCCATGGCCGCCAGCTCCCTCTGAAAGCGCGCGATGGCTGCGTCATCCAACTTCTTCTTCCAGTTGAATGATGGCGAACAGTTGTAGGCAAGCAATTTGCTCGGGTATTTCGCGTGAACGCCCTCAGCGAAGCGGCGAGCCTCGTCCAGGCTGGGCTCGGCGGTCTCGCACCACACGAGTTCGACATAGGGTGCGTAGGACACGGCACGCGCGATGGCCGAATCAAGGCCACCTCGAATGCAGAAGAACCCTTCGGGGGTTCGGTTACCCGTCAGGAACTCGTGATCACGGGGGTCTGTATCGCTGGTCAGGAGTTGCGCACTGTTAGCATCGGTACGCGCCATGATGAGAGTGGGCACGCCGAGAACATCGGCGGCGAGCCGCGCGGCCACCAGCTTCTGGATGAATTCGTTGGTGGGCACCAGGACCTTTCCGCCCAGGTGGCCGCATTTCTTCGCTGACGAGAGCTGATCTTCAAAGTGTACGCAGGCGGCTCCCGCCTCAATCATGGCCTTCATCAGCTCGAACGCGTTCAAGTTTCCTCCAAAACCCGCTTCCGCGTCGGCGATGAGGGGTGCGAACCAGTACGTGTCATCGTGCCCCTCCGCATGATGAATCTGGTCCGCGCGTGCCAGGGCCTGATTAATGCGTCGCACGACGTTGGGAACGCTATCGGCGGGATAGAGACTTTGGTCGGGATACATTTGGCCCGCGTCGTTGGCATCGGCCGCGACCTGCCAGCCGCTGACGTAAATCGCAGGCAATCCGGCTCTCACCTGCTGGATCGCCTGGTTGCCCGTCATCGCGCCCAGCGAAGGAACGTAAGGCTCGGTGTGCAAGAGGCGCCACAGCCGTTCCGCACCCAGCCGCGCCAAGGTGTGCTCGAGGTGGACTGACCCCCGCAGCCGCTCCACGTCCTTAGCGGCATAGGGCCGGGTAATGCCCGTCCAGCGTGGATTTGAGGCCCAGTCTTTTTCCAGGTTCAAATCTTTCCCGTTCTTCCTCATGGGTCATTGTCCTTTCCAATTCACATGCCGATGCGGTCGAGCGTCGCTCGGCATGGACAGGTCCCTGTCAGCGGTGGCCGGCGTCGGTGAGATGCTGGAATTCGGCGGAGAGTAGCTCACGGCTTGCGGCCTACAGCCGCTCCACCCAGAACCGCTTGTCATGTGCGGCAATTGGCCTGCCAAATCAAACTGCTGTACCTACCATGAATCCAATAAGTTGCTGCGGTCCGCGCGCCTACTAGTGAAAGAAGCTTGCACTTCATGCGAGCACAGAAATCCCCCTGAACAACACGACCAGCCAGGAAATGGCGCTGGAGGGAGTTCGCGCTATCGACTAAGGGTTCCCGCTCGACTGCCGTGAGCCCTTTGCGCCTCAAGCAGATTTTGAGGCAAGCGCCGGGCGCGGTCAAACTGATTGTTTCTATCAAGCTGATAAGAAAAGATGATCAAAATGCGGAGATTTGATAAGAATATGTTGTTAGGCAACTGCCTGGACGCAAATCGAATTAAATCATGCAAACCATGGAGATCGATCAAATCGAGACGTTTCTCGCGGTGGCTACATTCGACGGTTTTCACCGCGCAGCGGAGGCGCTACGGATCAGCCAGCCAGCGGTTAGTGCTCGCATCAAAGCGCTGGAGCAGTCACTTGGAGCGACCCTCTTTGCGCGCTCCCGGGGTGGGCTTACCCTCTCTGATGCTGGCAGAACTCTTCGTCCGTATGCCGAGCAACTCTTACGGACCGCTTCACTGGCGCGCCAGGCTGTCCATGAACTACGGCCGGGGAGCGAAGGCCCACTGCAGATTGCGGCCGCGCTTTCCATCTGTGTGTACTTTCTCCCGGATGTCCTGAAGCACTTTCAGCGGGCCCACCCGAACGTCATCATTAACATTCGCTCGGGACACTCGAAGGAAGTGTTAGAGATGGTCATGGGTGGAGAGGCGGAGATCGGTTTGGCGCGCTCTCTTCAGCATCCCGAAGTTGAGACTTTGAGCCTTGGAGACGATCCACTTCTGCTAGTGGCACACCCCAAACAAGAGCCGAAGAACGTGCGCCGGGCGCGGCTTGAGGAAGTGGCGAACTGGCCGCTCATCTTCTTCGACCGGGGGTCCAGCGATTGGACGCTCACTCACAGTCTGTTCCGCCGGGCCGGCCTCGTCGCTAACGTGGCCCTGGAAGTTGACACCATCGAAACCGCCAAGAGAATGGTGGAACGCGGGTTAGGTGTGGCATTTCTCCCCAGGATAGCGGTGGGGCGAGAAATTCAGCGAGGCAAGCTCGCCACCGTGAGGATTCTCGACGCGGAACCTCTGCGCCGAAGCCTCGACCTGATCCATCCTCGACACCGCGCTCTGCGCGCCGAGGCCCGGGCGTTTCTGGCTGTGGTTAGAGAAGCCGTTAATGAGGCTTCCGCATTCGCCGGTAACTCGCTCCGGGGCTCGCGGCGGCGATCGAAATGAGGGAACGGCGTGAATCGCTGTTTTCCTCTCCTCTGCACAATCCCGCACACATCTCCACAACATGTGCACAGGCGAACCGGGTTTTCCACTTGCGCGAACTCCGCCGGCGGGTGCAGATTCAATCACAGGGAAGGCAACCCAGGTCATGAAAGTTTCCGCAGAAGTTTGTCCCTTGTGCGAGGGCACGGGCTGGAAAACGGTTTCGACTCAAAGCGATCGCCGCGTCACACGCTGCGACTGTCAGTTGAGAGCGCGTTCGCATTCGTTGCTCGCGGCGGCGCGCATCCCCAAGCGGTATGAGCACTGCGAGCTTGTCAGCTTTACGACGGACTTCCCCGGTGCGGATCTGTCCTTAGCGCTCGCCCGAATTGCCGCTGTAAAGTATGTCGAAGAATACGACCCTAAAGATGCGACAGGCCTACTAGTTATAGGCAAGATCGGTGTGGGCAAGACGCACTTGGCGGTTGGCATTATCAAGGAACTGCTCGGCAAAGGCATTGGCTGTCTGTTCTGCGATTACCGTGACCTGCTGAAACAAATTCAGAATTCGTATAACGATTCGGTGAAGACCACCGAACTTGAAGTACTGCGTCCCGTTTTTGAAACTGAGGTGCTGGTGCTCGACGAACTGGGCGCGGTCAAGCCAACCGAATGGGTTTGGGACACAGTAAGCCTGATCCTGAACACGCGATACAACGACAATCGCACAACAATCATCACCACCAATTTTGACAACAAGCCCGCTGGCGCACTGGCTGGTCCGCGCGGTGCCGCCCGCGAAGAAACACTCGGTGACCGCGTTGGAGAGCGCATGCGTTCGCGGTTGAACGAGATGTGCCGCATCATCAAGATGGACGGCGAAGACTTCCGCCAAAAATTCCGCAGCGCGAGCTTTCGGTAATTCCTTGGGGTACGGATTTTCGCGGACTAAGACGGGTACTTCAGGAATCCCAGTTTGCAATCTGCAATCTTCAGTCTGAAATCTTGAATCCGTGTTCATTCGTGCGAATCCGTGGCCTAGAATTAAGAAGTGCTGACCCACCGGCTCGAGTTCGTTCCCGAACGTGACGCTGAAATCTTCGCTGCCATTCCTTCCGCGACCGCGGTCTTTCTGCTGCGCGGCAATGATCCGCAAGCCGAGCCTTATGTTACGAAGAGTGCACACCTGCGCCGCCGCCTCATCCGCCTGTTGGGCTCTCCGGAGGAACGCACGAAGCGATTGAACCTGCGCGATCGGATTCGCTGGATCGAGTACTCGCTCGCCGGGTCCCATTTTGAATCCGGCTTCCTGCTCTACAAAGTGCTACGCGCGACTTTCCCCAATACGTATTCAAAGCGTCTGCGACTGCGCTTGGCACCCATGATTAAGCTGCACATGGAAAACGAATTCCCGCGAGCTTCGGTCACAACGCGTCTGGGGCGGCTTAACGGCCCAGCGCTTTATTACGGACCATTTCCTTCGCGCACAGTGGCGGAAAAATTCGCCAACGACTCACTCGACTTCTTCAAAATGCGCCGTTGCGTCGAGAATCTCCATCCCGATCCGAAGTTTCCCGGCTGCATCTATTCGGAAATGAAAATGTGTCTGGCGCCCTGCTTCAAGGGTTGTACCGACGAGGAATACCGAAACGAAGTCGCACGTGTGCAGGCCTATTTGGATTCTAGTGGCGACTCGCTGGTGCGCGAAATCTCCATGCTGCGTGATGAGGCGTCGAACCATTTGGATTTCGAGAGTGCTGCGGCTACCCATGCGCGCCTGGAAAAACTCTCGCCGTTGCTAGGCCAACTGCCGGAAATCGTACGCCGCATTGATCGACTCGCAGCAGTCATGTTGCAGCCTTCATCTGTACCCGAATGTGTCGCCCTGTTCCGCATCGATTGCGGGCACATTTCCGGACCGCTGAATTTTCCGATCCAATCTACTGAGTATGCGAAGTCGCAATCGATGGAGTCCCGGCTCCAGGAGGCGCTCACGACAATCACACCCGCTGTGTGCAAAACTGCGCTTGAACTGATGGAGCACCTGGCCATCCTGAAGCGCTGGTATTACCGCAGCCACCGGATCGGAGAAATCTTTCTCGCAGATGAGAAAGGCGGGCTGCCGATGCGTCGCATCGTGCGGGGCATATCACGCGTCTATAAAGGCGAAAAACCGGAGACCGATCTTGCAGCCACGATGATCACCCCACCGAATCTCTTGTACGGGCGGCATCCTGCCTGCTGTCTCGGAGGGCATCTTGTCTTCCTAGGAGCGGCCAACGGGTTAGCTCGACAGACCGAGGACGGCGGCTCTACCAATTCCCCTGCGATTGAGGGCATGATGAAACACCAAAACGACAAATCTCTTCGAGAACACCTGCTCTCCCTCCTCAAAGGCGGCGGAGCGCACGCCAAGTTTGACGATGTGGTTGCTGATTTCCGAGCGGATTTGCGTGGCAAGAAAATGGAGGGCCTGCCCTACACGCCATGGATGCTGCTCGAGCATATGCGTATCGCGCAGTGGGACATTTTGGAGTTCAGCCGCAATCCCAAGCACATTTCCCCAGAATGGCCCGACGGTTATTGGCCAAAGACGGAATCGCCACCAAGTGCGGCGGCTTGGAACAACAGTATCAAGTCATTCCGAAAAGACCTCAAGTCGATACAGGATCTGGTTAGCGAACCCAAGGCCGACCTCGATGCACCCATCCCCTGGGGTGACGGCCAGACAATCCTGCGAGAAGCACTGCTGGTTGCCGATCACAACGCGTATCATTTGGGACAGATAGTCGTGTTGCGAAGGCTTCTTAGTGCGTGGAAGGAATGAGAGAAAATTTGCGATTGATGATTTTCGATTGACGATTGGAAAATCTGAATCCTTGGACCACCGCAATGAAACTCGTAAAGCTGCAGAACGCCTATAGGTCGTCAATTGGCAATCGGCAATCGCATATCTCCTTTGTCGGCGTGCCGCTGTGCCGAGTTCTGGACCTACGCACGCTTGCGGAAAATTACCCGCACTCCCTCCCTCCACCTCTCGTCAATTCCCACCAGCGTCCAGTCGATCTCGGGGGAGATGTAGTGCAGCAGGGTGTCTGTGGCGGGATGGATGTGCAGCGCCGGCGCGACCAGAAATAACAGCGAGGGCTCAGTTGACAGCTCATGTCCCGTAAAATACCCGAAGCGCTGGAACTCGCTGCGCGCGCGATGCCACTCGACACGTGACCAGTAGTCCACCCCTTGCAGCGGCAGGTGAATGTCTTCATCGGCCTTCAGTTCCACGACCGCCAATTGCCCCTCCCGCGTCACAGTCAGGACATCAATCATGGCGCGATCAGCAGCGGAAAAAGCCGGCACCTGCGAATACATTGATGATGAATCCAACCGCTCATCTATGGCGCTCACATCGCGAACCACCAATGACTCGAGCCAGCGCTCCGGATGCATGCGCCACAAGGGATGATGGCGTGGTCCATGCGAATCGCGTATGTCACGGGCGCGCCGCAGTAGATCGGCCAAATCCCCTACATTATTTTCCGCCAGCACTCGCTCATTTGCGCCAACACCAAACACGATCTCCTGGGTATTCCGGAATGACTCCGTGTGCGCCAGGCGTGCACGGGCAAACTCGAGGCCTCGCAAACGAAAGGCGACCTCGGCCGCAGACAGCACCGCGATTTCACAGTCTGGCACCAGCTCACTTACGCGTCCGATGGACTCCGCAAAGCGTTCCCGAGCTACCGTGTCATCCGTGCGATGCAGGAGTCTGGTGGCGATATTTCCGCGATCAGCACAGTCAATTTCACGCAGCGACTCATCTCGCTCTCCAAGCTCGTAGATCTGCCACTTCGCGGCCGTGCGGTTCAGATGTGCCATACGCTCTCGCGCGAGCGCCGAAGTACCAGCGGGCAGGAAAAGTTTGAGGCCTTCGACGAGCACCCTTCCGTCCTGAGCCTGTCGGAATGCGTCCAGCCAGAGAATACCGAATGTAAGCGCAGCATCGATTGAAGCCTGCGTCTCTTGCTGGTTCACTCCGAGTACAGCGAAAGTCGAGCGCCCTTGCTTGAGCAGGCCGCGCGTATAAATCGGACCAAACGATCGCTCCAAATCCATCGCCGTGCTGAGCTGGGCCACTGTGAAGCCGGCGAATTGCCGCTCGAGCACCCTGCGCAATTTCTGCTGATAGGCGGATCGGGCGGCCTTGCGGGCGGACGGCGTGCGTCGATCCCGCTCACGGCAGATTTCCAGCTTTGACGGGCGTGTCTGTCCCAGACGCTGTACCGCTAATCGCAGAACATCGTTCTTGATTTCCGCCTCGAGCACCCGACGCACTATATTCCGTTCTGTGGACCACAAATGAAGCAGGCATTTGCCGCGTTCGCCCGAAATTGAATATTTCGCCCGTGCCAGATCGAACGCTACCGCGCCCTCTTCCAGAACCACGGCGTCGCGGGATCCAGCGAGGAAATCCTCAAGCGTGCGGACCAGCGATTCAGAAGCCATTGCAGGATTGTTTCCGACTAAACGCCGCGTGTCTGTGACCGCTAAACACGACTTAAGTACAAGTGCAGCCGACTCGGCCTGAGACTGGGCTTTAAAGCCAGCCTCGCACAATTTTTTTGTGACGTTCATCCAGAGGATTCTTCTGGAAATTCAGCTTAAAGACGGGCTTTACCACTTAGCTAAATTCTTCGTTGGGCCTGAAAGCCGGGGCTCAAATTGGCGGTACTGTCCGGAGGGCGAAGCCAAAGACTAACTGCGGGGAGGTCAAGTAAGATAACTATTCTGGACCTCCAGGTCTCCGCGGTAAATAAGTAACATGGGCTTCTCTGATTTTCACGGCAACTCGGAAACCGTCCACCGCATACGCGACATGCTGGTGCATCAGCGCCTGCCACATGCCGTGATCCTTGCCGGTCCACGCGGCTCGGGCAAGTATACCTTGGCTCTCATGCTGGCTAAGGCGATGAACTGCCTTTCGCCCACCACCACAAACGGCCTACCTGACTTCTGCGGCCAGTGTTCCAACTGCACCCGCATCGCCCAATCGGAAGACCTCGAATCCCGCTGTGCCGAAGCGGTAGACACCCGCGAGCATTTGCGCGAAACGGATAAGAAAGAAACGCGCATCCTTGTCCAGACCCATCCCGACGTGCTCGTTATCCCGCCTGACCCGCCGCAGATGATGATCAAGGTTGACCAGGTGCGACGCGTCATCGAGAGCATTTACTTCCGGCCCGGCGAAGCCAAAGAGCGCATCTACATCTTCACCGATTCGGCTTTCATGAAAGAGGCCGCCAACTCTCTCCTCAAGGTGCTGGAGGAACCTCCTGAGTTCGCGACTATTTTCCTGTTGGCTGAAAATCCCGGCGAATTGCTGGCTACGATTCGCTCGCGTTCCATGACGTTTTGCCTCGGAGCACTTAGTGCCGAGGAGATCGAGCGCTACTTAACTAGGCACCGGCCTGACTGGGATACCAAACAGCGCTCGCTAGTGGCACGACTCTGCGAAGGCGCCGTGGGACGCGCCCGAGGCTTCGATCTCACTGCTTACATCGCCGCCCGAGATCACGCCCTGACGATTCTTGCCTCGTCCCTGCGCGGCAGCGATCACAGCCAACTTTTCAAAGTGACAGAAACTTATCGTTCTGGAGCCGAAGGCCGCGAGAAGATCGAGGCGTTGCTGCGGACCCTCTATTCCCTCCTCCAAGACATCATGTTTCTGAACTCCGGCACTCCCGGGTTGGTCCGGAACACTGATGTTCAAGACGAACTGAAAAAGCTTTCCGAATCCGCCGACTTCGCCTGGGTTGCATTTGCGGCCGACCGTCTCTCCGAGGTCGAGCGTGGCATCCGCCGCAACCTGCTGCGTTCGCTGTCGCTGGACGCTTTCGCTACGGCGCTGGAGCGGCGTTGAAACCGCTAGTTGGATTTGGCGGTTAGCAAGATTTGCCCGCAGTGCCACAGAGCCCGAGAATGGCTGAATGCCCAATGCTGACTGCCAAATGCTGCCTTTGTCCCAAAAGTCATTGCCGCAGCATCACTTAGGCATTGTGCGTCTCCCGCCGGTGTGGTAGGGTATTTGAAATTCACACCTCAGTGCCCACAATCTCAGCGGCTCAGTATTGTGGAATTCCGCGCGAACAGTGCGAATAGGTGGTGCGACCATGAAAGATACAATCGATTCCATTCCAGCCGAGCGGCCTGTCGAGCAGGAAGCATTTGCCAACCGTAAACTGATTCGCCCCCTGCTCAATCGTAACGACCACAACCATACGCAGACTTCCATCGACCGGCGCGAACGCCCCGAGCGTTCACCCCTTGCGGGCAAGAAGATTCCACCGCCGGAAACCACCAACGCGGAAAATTTCTATTACCAGAAGCAGATGCAGTCGAAAACTCCGATGGTCATCGTGCTCCGCGACGGGGAGCAGCTCCACGGCTACATCGAGTGGTACGACAGGAATTGCATCAAGGTGAACCGCAACGGCCAGCCCAACCTGATGATCTACAAACCCGCGATCAAATACATGTATAAGGAAGGCGAGGACGGTAGGAACGGGTAGGGTTCGGGTCGCAGATGGCGGGTTCGCAGGTCGCAGGTCTGCACGCAGCACGCAGCACTCAGCACTCAGCTCCTTCAGTTCCTTCGCTGCAACGGAAATCTTCATGATTGCCATTCCGACGTGAATCGCAGCCTTCAAGGAAGCAGGAGAATCTACTCTGAGAAGCTAACGACGTGCTACCTGCACCGCTGTGACCTGGAGCTACAGTTTCGGCAGCACAATCCCTTTCTGTGCCTGGTATTTCCCCTTGCGATCGCGGTAGCTGGTCTCGCAAACCTCGTCTGACTGGAAGAAGATAATCTGGCAGAGGCCTTCATTGGCGTAGATCTTGGCCGGAAGCGGCGTCGTGTTTGAGATCTCAAGGGTCACGAATCCTTCCCACTCCGGTTCGAATGGCGTGACGTTCACAATAATCCCGCACCGCGCATAGGTACTTTTCCCCACGCAAATCGTCAGCACGTCGCGTGGAATCCTGAAGTACTCCACTGACCGCGCCAGGGCAAAAGAATTGGGCGGGATGATGGCACAATCGGAGCGCACGGTCACAAACGAGCGCTCGTCGAAATTCTTCGGATCTACGACGGCGCAATTCACGTTGGTGAAAATTTTGAACTCGTCAGCCACGCGTAGGTCATAGCCGTAGGAAGAGAGCCCGTAGGACACCACACCTTCCCTTATCTGCTTTTCTGAAAACGGGTTGATCATGTCGTGTTCCAGGGCCATCCTACGGATCCAACGGTCGTTCTTCAGCATGCTTCTCCTTCGTCAATTTGTATTTAGGCTTTTGCAATTTGGTAGTTTGGCGTTCCTTTGCCACGACGCTGCTCTCCAATTACCAAATTACCCGATTACCAAATTATTCAATGAGTTCCGCGCGGCTGGCAAAAAGAGTTCAAAATCGGTGCAATCGAGGGTGCAGCCATCTTACGGGAGAGAAGGTACCGTTGACAATCTACCTTATCTCTCTTAGCATCAAGCACTTGGTGCTTTGACTGCACTCTCGAACCGGGAGCCGCTCGTGATCAAGCTCGACATTATTAATGAAGTGGTTAACAAAACAGGAATCACCAAAACCAAAGCTGAGCTGGCGGTCGAAACCGTCTTCGAAAGCATGAAGAAGGCGCTCACCAAAGGCGATCGCATTGAATTGCGGGGATTTGGTGTATTCAATGTCCGGCCGCGCAAGACCGGTATCGGTCGCAATCCGCGCACTGGCGCCGAGGTGTCGATCCCACCCGGCAAGGCCGTACGCTTTAAGCCAGGCAAGGAGTTGCAGTCCATCGATTAAGCTCGGCCGATGAATAAGTGGCGCGAGCAGTTTTCGGTCGCGCTCAGGACAGGCCCGCCGGCTGCGCACTCGACATGCTCGGGGCAGGCTTTATGGCGTCCCGCACGTAACCGGGGCCGCTGGAGTAAGGTTAGCGTAAAGGCCCAAACAAGCATGTCGGATCCCACTTCTCCGCTGACTTCTACCACTGAGTACTATCGCCCCGTACAAGTTTGGGTAGTGCATCCGCCCAAACAGCGCTACTGGTTGCATGCCCTGCTGCTCGTGTTAACCGTGTTTACGACGCTCGTGGTCGGCGCTCGCATGCAATCTAACTTCCTGCACAACCAGCCGGTGTTTTCTCTCAATGATGACGCGCTCCCGTTTTTCCCTGTGCGCTGGGCATTATCGCAGCCATCACGCCTATTGCTCGGGATTCCCTTTGCGGGCACGCTGATGCTCATCCTGCTGGCCCACGAGATGGGGCACTATCTCTATTGCAAGCGCTACCGCGTTTACGCCACGCTTCCCTTCTTCATTCCCGCGCCGACCCTGATTGGAACTCTGGGCGCGTTCATCCGCATCCGCTCACCGATTCGCTCACGTACGGCGCTCTTCGACATCGGAATTGCCGGGCCGATTGCGGGGTTCGTCGTCGCCGTCATCGTGCTGATCGTTTCACTCGGGCTTTCGAAGCCATTGCCGCCCGGACTGGCGCCCTCGGACATCGAACTCGGATACCCGCTGATTTTCCACCTGATGCATCGCTTGCTGGCTGCGTCAGCCCCGGCGCATACTGCCGCCGCACTGCCGCTGGCACGTGTGTATCTGCATCCCACCGCAGTTGCAGCCTGGGTGGGAATGTTCGCGACTGCGCTTAATCTCTTGCCCGGCGGGCAACTCGACGGCGGACACATAGTTTTCTCGATTGCCCCCCGCGCGCACAGAGTCGTTTCTCGCCTGACCATCCTGATTCTGATTCCGATGGCAGTTTACTTCTGGGCAGGTTGGTTAATCTGGGCGATCCTGCTGGAGATTAGCAGCCTGCGCCACCCTCAGGTTGCGGACTGGCCCCGTGTGTCGGGGTTCCGCGCTTGGCTCGCCGTCTTTGGGCTCATCATGCTGATCCTGACGCTGACGCCGGCGCCGTTCGCACATAGTTCGCTGCGGGAAGTCGTGCGCGAGTTTAGGGCGGGAAGATAGGAGCACCTGTTGTCGCCACCGCGGTCGGAGAACGCGGAGAAGATTTTTTGGGCCACTGTTTCACATGGTGTGAACGCCAAGACCTCTATTCGTACCGCAGGCAGACGATGGGATCGAGGTTGGCCGCCAGATTGGCGGGATAATAACCGAAGAACAAGCCCACGCCGACGGAGATCGCGAACCCAATCGAGACCCATAGGTAAGAGAGCGTTGCCGGAATTGAAGGCACGAAAGTGCGCACTAGAGTGGACACGCAGGCCCCGATCAGAATGCCGATGGTGCCGCCGACCAGCGTGAGGACCACCGCTTCAAGCAAGAACTGCAGACGGACATCCGCGCGCCGGGCGCCGATGGCCTTGCGCACGCCAATTTCCTGCGTGCGCTCGGTCACGGAAATGAGCATGATATTCATCACGCCGATGCCGCCCACCAGCAGTCCTACGGAACTGATCACAGTTGTGAGTATGACCAGTGCGCCCGTGAGTTGATTCCACAAATTGCTGATGAAATCCGGCGAGCTCACCTCGAAATCATTTTCCGCAGCAGCAGGGACACGGCGCAGGCGACGCATCGCCTGAATGACCTCGTCCTGCGCCTTTTCGATTTTGATGTTCTCCGGCACGGTGAAGGCCATGATCAGTTCTTTGGCTTCCGGGTATCGCTTCTTGAAGTTGCTGAGCGGGATGATGGCGAATACGTCCACCCCTGGACCGATGAACAGACCCTGGTCATGCTCAAAGACGCCGATGACCTCATAGAGCCCGCCATTGATGCGCACCGTTTTGCCGATGGCATCTGTGTAGGGGAAGAGCGATTCGCTAATGGCCGCGCCCAAAACCACGACGGGACGCGCGTGCTCCTGATCGAACGCGCTGATGAAGCGGCCGCGCTCGACGGCGAATAACGGAATCGCTTCCGTGTACTGTGGTTCAGCGCCGCGCACGATGACCTTCTCGACGCTACGGTCGCCGCTGGTGATCAGGTTGGTGTCCCCGAAGAAAAAGCCGCGCGTGCCGACTGTGGTGACGATCTGCACGTCGGGAGCCGCCCGGCGGATGAAGTCCGCGTAATTATATTCAAAATACTTGCGGGTGCGAATGCGTTGCGGCCAGCGCGAAGGGTCGGTGCCCGGCGGAAATCGCGAGATGAAGTAAGTGCGCGAGCCCAGGGATTCCACTTTGTCCTGCACGAACTTATTCAATCCCTGAATGATTGACGCCATGGAAATCACTGAGGACACCCCGATGACAATGCCGATCACGGTCAATGCGGAGCGTACCTTGCTGGTGCGCAGCGTTTCCATCGCGGAGTAGAAGTTTTCCCGGGCTTGAGACGGTTTCATGATCGCCATCACTCAGACCTCAAAGCGACGATCGGGTCCAGCCGTGAAGCGCGTACCGCGGGATAGATTCCAAAAAACAATCCGACCGCGGAACTCAGGAACACTCCCAATACTGCCACCCAGGTCTGCACTGAGGCGGGAAAGGGGGTATAGGTTCGCAGCCCCAGAGCGACCAGAAATCCGAGCGTGATGCCCACCAGCCCTCCGGCCATACATTGCATGACGCTTTCCGTCATGAATTGCCGCAGGATGTCAAGCTTGGTCGCGCCCACCGCCCGCCTGACGCCGATCTCCCTCCGCCGCCCGGTCACGCTTACCAGCATGACATTCATGATCACGATGCCGCCGACGACAATCGAGATCGCGCTCACCATAATGAACACGGCAAAAAATGCCGAGCTGATGCTGCGCCACAATGCCATGTAACTTTCCTTGGTCCCGATGAAGAAGTCGTCATCCATTTTGCCCGTGAGGTGGCGCCGCCCGCGCAAGATGAGCTGTGCCTGGTCCTGAGCTCGCACAAAATTCTCGGGGCTCGTCTTGACGTTGATGATGAGGCTGGTGTGTGCGCCTCGCATGCGCAAGAAAACCGAGAGCGGCACCATGACGAAATTGTCCTGATCCTGGCCGAGAACGCTGCCGACCTTCTCCACGGTACCGAGCACCCTAAACTCGTCGCTGCCGACGCGAATGGTCTTGCCGATGGGGTCCACGCCGAGAAACAACCGCTGCACGAGCGTGTCGCCAATCAGGCAGACATTGGCGCTGTGTTCGGCTTCGGCTGGGGTGAAGTAGCGGCCGAGCTCGACGGTGCGCGTGTCAATGTCGGCCATAGTTGCCGTTTGACCGGAGAGGTTAACGTCCTGCACCTCGTTGTCGCCATATCGTGCGCGGACGGTAGTGCTGGCGCTGGCCCCGACCTGTTCGCATGCGGCGCATTTATCGGCTATGGCCCTCATGTCGTCGAGCTCAATCTTCTTGTACTTCAGCGCCTTGATGATGATGTTGAAGTCGGTCACCGCGAAGGGAGTGCGCGCGAGCTGAAAGACATTGGTGCCGAGGTTGGCGATCTTCTGTTCCACATAAACATTCGCGCCCTGCACGATGGTCATGACTGTGATGAGGGTGGCAACACCCATCGTCAGCCCCAGCATAGTGAGTGAGGCGCGCATCTTGTGTGCGCGCAATGCACTGAAGCATTGGGCAAGATTGTCGCGGACGGCAAGCATCGGCAGAGCAGGCGACTCCAGTTAGGGTAGCAAATCCTTGCACGATTGACGTCGAAGTAAAAGCAGTAGTCGAACCCTCGGGCTTGGTCCTGTTGCTTGTGCCAAGAACCTCTCCCATTCCGGGCGCTGGGTCGTTTTGTTTAAGTGATGCAACCGAATGGAAATGGCGTGCCGAAACTTCAGATTTTTTCGCACGCTAGATCCTCAGCTTCACTGGAAGCCCGTCCATCTTTCCCTGTCTGGCGGTTACTTCGGGCTAGTATTCAGGGCTCCGGTCAAAATTTGCTCAGGGGCACTGAAATCGATCGAATGCGAGGTTCAATGGTGTTACGAGGCCCCCATAAACGCATTCTTAGGCGGCACCAGTATCGCTGTCCCGCATTAGAACTTGCGGATTAGTGGGCTGCACTTGGTAAGCCCTCAGCCAGCCCAGAAGAGTTCAGTACTCATGCCAAGCTGTCACAGGCGCCCCCGCCAGATGGGACACTTTGGCACTTCCCCGCCGGGAGGGCTAATCAACAAGTGATTGGTTTTCAATCACTTACAAAATCCCGATTTATGGTACCCGCGGTGCAATAGTAATCGACGAATGTATGCGGCCCTGAGATCTTTGCCGCCGCTCTGTCCGAGTGAAAGAGAGCTGTTCGGAGAAGGAGACAATGCTTACCCAACTTTGCAGTTACAGGGGAAACAGAAAAATCAAACGCAGCGCCATCTCAGACATGCGCCCCGCCGTTCTGCTCCTGCTGCTGCTAACGGCGTCTCCTCGAAGATGTCGAAGGACCTGCAGGCGGTGCCCTCCGGCACGACAGTAAATGTGGTGGTGCAGTATTACAACCCGCCGACGACTACCGACGTGAATGCTGCCAAGGGGGTGGGAGCCAGCAATGGCAAGGCGTTTGGACTGGTCAAGGGATACCGTTGGACCATGTCCCAGGGCAACGTGCCCAGCCTCATCAGCAAGGATTCCAACATCAAGTACATTTCGCTGGATCGCCCGCTGAAGAGCGCGATGAACTACGCGGTTCCGGCCGTGGGGGCTGACATTGCCCGCAGCTTGGGCTATGACGGCACGGGCGTGGGCGTCGCCGTAATCGACAGCGGAGTGAACTCCGTTTTTGACTTGACGCAAGCGGGCAGCAGCAAGACGAGCCGCATTGTTTACAGCCAGAACTTCGATCCTTCTGCCAATACCACCAACGACCTTTACGGCCACGGCACGCACGTTGCGGGCATCATCGCCGGCAACGGAGGCAGCTCCTCTTGCGGTAACTGTGACGTCACGTTCCGGGGTATCGCCCCCAACGCCAACATCATCAACCTGCGGGCGCTTGACCAGAACGGTTCGGCCACCGACAGCACCGTTATTGCGGCCATTCAGCAAGCCATTGCCCTGAAGAGCCAGTACAACATCGGGGTGATCAATCTTTCGTTGGGCCGTGGCGTTTTTGAGAGCTACACCCTCGATCCCTTGGACCAAGCGGTGGAACAGGCTTGGAATGCGGGCATCGTAGTGGTGGTGGCCGCGGGCAACTATGGCCGAGACAACTCGAGCAACAATTCCGGCTACGGAACGATAACCGCGCCTGGCAATGATCCCTACGTAATCACGGTGGGCGCAATGAAGACGATGGAGACGGCGTCGCGCGCCGATGACCTGATCGCCACCTACAGTTCGAAAGGCCCGACCATGCTGGACCATGTGGTTAAGCCTGACTTGGTGGCGCCCGGTAACCTGATCGCATCTGATCTGGCCTCAACTGCGGACACGCTCTACAGCGCGTACCCGACGAACCTAATTCCTATTGCGGACTACACCACTTCCAACAACAGCAACACTTCTTCCACCTACTACCGTTTGAGCGGCACCAGCATGGCCGCCCCGATGGTGAGCGGAGCGGTCGCGCTGTTGTTGCAGCAGAATCCCTCCTTGACACCGGACCAGGTGAAGGCGCGGTTGATGAAGACCGCGTACAAGGTCTTCCCGGCATACGGTTCGTACACCGATCCGACAACGGGAATCACATACACCTCTCAGTACGACGTCTTCACCGTCGGCGCAGGCTATCTCGACATCGCAGCAGCCTTAAACAACACCGACGTGGCCCCCGCAACGGCGGGTAGCGCCATGTCTCCAACGGCTGCCTATGATTCCACGACCGGCACGGTATACCTGGTCAACGGGTCGTCGGTCGTGTGGGGCACCTCAGTCATGTGGGGTAGTTCGGTTGTGTGGGGCACCTCGGTCATCTGGGGTACCAATATGGCTGGGCAGTCGGTCCTTTGGGGCAATTCGGTCTGCTGGGGCACAAGTACGAACAGTGGCTTCAGCGTCATCTGGGGCACCAGCGTGATCTGGGGTACTAAGACCAACTCTGATGCCATGACAGTCGCCATCGGCGGTGACAAATAAGGTGCGGCCTACGTTGGCAGGCCGTACGGGTCTCACAAGTGGGAGGATTCGGAAGGAGGAGGATATGAAAACGAGCGTACAGAGACTGGCTACAACGATCTTGATGGCGTTGACGGTGGTCTTGATCCTGGTTTCGGTTTCGGCTGCATCTGCGGTATGGGGCAACTAGCCGTTGGTGCATCGCGTATGTAGAGCACGTGCGATTAGGGCGACGAAATTCACAGAGCGGTGAGAATTATGCCGACAACGAAAGATACTCCACGAGTGCAACGCGTTTCGCGGGCCGCACGGCTATTCATTGGGCTGATGGCCCTGGGTGGCGTCGCTGTAGTGGGTTCAGTAGCGCTCGGAGTGCACGCCTGGCCTCACCTGCCGTTCCTCGCGATGTTAGCGATTGCGGTGCCTGCCTCCCGGCTGAAACTGAAGCTTCCCGGCTTGACCGGCAACATGTCGGTGAGCTTGCCGTTCATTCTTCTCGCAGCCGTGACCTTGAGTACCTTTGAGGCAGTCGTGCTTGCGATGCTTTCCGCCGCAGTGCAGAGCCTGCCCCGGGACGGAGGCAAAATTAAACCAATGCAGATCATCTTTAACCTCAGTACGATGGC
>QIAR01000723.1 GCA_003225595.1 Acidobacteriota bacterium
TGGATTCCGAGACCGCGAGAGCATTAGGAGAGAACGATGGCCAAGATTGCAAAGACTGCAGACCGCAAGAGGGTGATGGACACCTCCAAGAGCACGGACTGTCCCAAGTGCGGCAAGCCCACCCGCATCGTGAAACGGGTGAAAGACCGCGAGCGCGGCGTGGCGGGAGGAATGTTCATTTCGTGCTCGGCATGCGAGTTCTGCGAAAAGTTGTAAGCAGGTGGTTAATGAAATAGTGGCCAGTGGCGAGCTTTCCAAATTGCCCGCTGGGTTTTTTTGGTCTTTTATCTATCGTTTTTTCGGTGGAACTTCTCGGCGATTCACGCCAGTTCCCTCGACTGGCTGAAACCAGCCTCGGGACGCCGCCAGCCGAGTGCAGGTCTTGATAAAGGCGAATTGATCGGCAGGATTTGAGAGGGAGCTTGTAACTGAAAGCCAGGTCAAAAGCTGATCTGCCCCAGAATCGCCCTGGCTTCTGCGGTGGGATCGGCGGCCTGGGTGATAGGTCTTCCCACTACAATGTGAGTGGCGCCGGCGGCGATGGCTTCCGCAGGAGTCACGACACGCACTTGATCACCGCGCCCCATGCCCGCGGGCCTCACTCCCGGAGTGACAATTAAGAACTCACCATCAAGTTCGTTGCGCAACTCGGTGGCTTCCTGAGCCGAAGCAACTACACCATCGCACCCGTCAGCGATCGCCAAAGCCGAGAGGCGAAGCACCTGATCTACAACCTTGCCCCGTACCCCCATCTTTTCCAGGTCACTGTCGTCCAGGCTTGTGAGCACCGTGACCGCCAGCACCATAAGAGTTGGATTCATGTTCCGGGCGGCGTCGACAGCAGCACGCAACATCCTGCCGCCCCCGCTGGCGTGCACGGTCAGCATGCTGACATGCAGCTTTGCCGCCTCGCGAACCGCGGAGGCCACGGTACTGGGAATATCGTGGTATTTCAGGTCGAGGAAAACCTGACGCCCAGAGGCGACAAGGTCGCGAACGATCTGTGGTCCTTCGGCAGTGAAAAGCTGTTTTCCAACCTTGTAGGTAAAAGCGGAATCTCCCACTGCCGCCACGATTTTCTGCGCGGCGGCAGCGGAGGACACATCCAAGGCGACAATCAGTCGCTCGCGGGGATCGCGCATCCGTTGGCAGTGTAACCCAGGCACGGTCACCAAGCCAGTCTAAATCCGCGCGGAAAAACCAAAACACTGGGGGAAGGGCTATGGCAAAGCTGGTGCTGGCCTGTTCATAGCGACCGTCTGGGTGTGGACCAGATCCACCCGGACACGCTGGAGTCCATGATCCTTAAAATCGAGTGCCCGGGCGGCGTTGTAGGACACATCGATAATCCGACCGTCGACCACCGGCCCGCGGTCATTCACTCGGAGAATAACGGCCCGGCCATTCCGCAAGTTGGTCACGCGGATATAGGTGCCCAGTGGCAAGGTGGGATGAGCCGCGGTGAACTCGTGCATGTCAAAAGGCTCTCCGCTGGCTGTGGTCTTGCCTTCGAACTGCTTGCCGTACCAGGATGCCGTACCCACCTGGTAAGGCTCCTTGCCGCGATGCTTGCGTTGCATGTGTACGTATTTTGCGGCTTTAGTGCTTGGGGTACTACCGGACTCCGAGCTGTTTGGCCGTTGCGCGGCTCCGGCTCCGAAACTGGCGACGGACAACAAGATTGCTAGTCCATGAGCTATTGGTCGTCGCATTCAATCACCTCGCATCTCTAAGTCGATCTTCCCCACCACGGATGAACCGAGTCTTCAGATGCTAGCGACGTGCCCTTCGGGTGTCAACCCAAAAGGCGTGGTAACTTGTTGGCGGTAAAGTAATTAGAAAATCTTATATATGCCTAATTCATGGGGTCCAGGCAGACGATGTTCCTCGCCTACAAGGACTTAGTTGTGTACTTATCAGTCACTCACCCAGTGCAAGAAAGACTGTGAACTTTTTTCTAAGTAGTTTATTGGCAATGACTTACATTTGTGATCTTCATAAATTACTGGAAACGGACAACTTACACCCGTCGTCGGCCCTGGAGGTGTTACCGAGGTTTAGATCCGGTTCTCCCGGGAGGGCAGACTTAGAGGAAGCCACCCACGAAAGAATTTTGCGCAGCCGCCGATTTCCGCTACATTGCGGACATGCCCCAAGCGCCGCCTGTCGTCCTGACCATAGCCGGTTTCGACCCCTCTTCGGGTGCCGGGGTAACAGCCGACATTAAGA
>QIAR01000720.1 GCA_003225595.1 Acidobacteriota bacterium
CTCGACCTGTTCTGGCACTTTGCTGCCCGAGTGGACGATCCGCATATAGGAGAAAATGCCGCCTCATGCAAACCGGCTGACGGTGATCGACTGCTGCTGCTCACCGCTGAGGAGCACGGCTGGTCTGAAGAGACAACAGTGGACCGAGTTTCGCCTTGTTACAGATATGAGGAGCCCAGCCTGACGGCTCACTTCAGCACCCGTAAGCGCTTACCGGCAGAGTTTGTGAGCCTAATTGCACCCGCAAGCGTCACTGGTAAGCTTACCCAATGGGAGGAGACGAAAAGCCAGGCCATTATTCGAGCTTACCGGTTCTGTGGAGGAGGAGAGCGCCACGATATGCTTTTTGGAGATCAGGACGGCTTCCGGCGATTAGGGCCATGGATGAGCGATGCCCGATTCATGTATTCTGGCTTCAGCCGTAATGGGCGTCAGCACTTGATCCTCTGCGCTGGGAGTTTTCTGGAATTTGGTGGAAATAGAATTGTGAACTTTAAGCATCACGTGGAATGGTTCGAGTGGTCAAGTACAGGAGCAGCGGGCGAGTTTGACTGTTCCGATGCATCCGCCCTCACGCAGCTTCACTTGCCGATTTTGGTTCCCAATCTGGCCGATTAGGGGAGCAGCCAAGCAGGTTCTCCGGGTTTGGCCGGGCGGCTGCACTTTCAATAGATCCCAGAAGCCATATCCGAGGCCTTGTGGGCACATTCAGAATAGCCCGGGCGGAAGACTGTTAATCCCTCAGGAAAGTTCGGCGGGACTCCAGCGCGTTCGGGAAATCCTGCGGCGCAAAAACCCGCAAAAACTGCTATTTCGAACTACTACTTCGAAACTGAGCGTCCGAACACGCGTCATCACCAAGTCCGCGCCTTGACAATTTACAGGCGATCTTATTCAACACCGATTTCCGGAGCGCGATGTAGTAACTCCCGGCTAGATGCTTGGCAATCTTTTTCGAGTTCCAGAAAACGTACTGGCGTAGGCGTGGTGGCCAATCGCCGGATGCGATACGCGCAGCCGCCTCAGCCGACACTCCCTGTCGGATGGAGTAGCGTCCCAACACAAGGCAACCGTTCACTCGCTCGACACGGCTAGTCGGCTCGGAGTTGAAAAGCACTTCGATGCCCGCGGCCGCCGCGGCTTCTGCCACTCGCTTCAAGTAATAACCGCCTGGAACCGATGCAACTCGAATTTTGGTGCCGAGAATTTCCGACAACGCTCGCGCGCTCTCGCGCCATTCGCGCTCGAGTTGTTGCTGGGAACAATGTGATATGCGAGGCGGATGCGAGCACGAGTGGCTCCCAACCACGTGGCCTCGCGCGCGCAGTTCTCGAATCTGATCTACCGTGAGGAAGGCTGGCTTTCCGATGTAGTCTGTCGTGACAAAGAAGTGGGCGCGCCACCCGTGGCTCTCCAGCAAGGCGGCGGTCGAAAGCGCGCTTGCGCCGCCATCGTCGAAAGTGAACAAAACGGCATTGGGTCCGATCTCCAGAGCAGCGCGGTCCAGCAGCAGAACCTCACCTCGATGTGGCGCCTTTTCGATCGCCTCC
>QIAR01000017.1 GCA_003225595.1 Acidobacteriota bacterium
CTCTCGCCATGCGATAGGCAACTCAATGCCCGAATGAGTCTAAACGTCGCCAGCAACTAACATTCAGATGGTGAGAGAAGTGGCACACGGACTTCAGGCGTAGCAGAATGAAACATATAGCATACACAGCAGTTCACAGCATAAATAATATGAGAGTTGTTTGCACATTTGTGGACCATTTTTGTAAACCCACAAGCTCGCTACTGCCTCGACGTTCTATGCTGTCAGATTAGGGCTCACCCTTTCGTGGTCACTGCGTCTAAGAAAGAAAGTCTCCGCACGCCAGATGTTTGTACAACTGGTGATTCGGGCACAGGCGACTCGATCACGTTTTTCTGGAACCGACTACCGTGATGAGTACGTATCTGGGTGGAGGGGCTTAGTGTTTCTCTTGTTTCTGGCGCGGTGCATTGGTACGGCAAGGAGCGGAGGTGATTGGAACCCCGGGGGGAAATCATGGAAAGCGTGCGGAACGGAGTCAACGGGAATGGAAGCAAGAACATGCCAAATGGTGATCCACATGTCCAGGAAGTTGTGAAGGCTGCACATGAGGAATTGCGACAGCTGATGCGCCAACGCGCCGAGATCATGAAGCGAATCGGCACGGTGAAGCAGACTATCGTCGGCCTGGCAAATCTATTTGGCGATAATGTGCTGAGCGAAGAACTGCTGGAACTGGTGGACCGTAAGAGTAGTGGTCGGCAGCCCGGCTTCACGAAGGCGTGCCGGATGGTATTGATGGAGGCCAACCGGCCGTTGGGCGCACGAGAAGTTTGTGAGGAAATCCAGCAGAGGGTCCCGCCCGTACTGCTGCACCATAAGGATCCGCTAGCTTCAGTGACAACCGTGTTGAACCGCCTGGTGGAATACGGCGAAGCGCAGACCATGGTGAAAGAAAACGGCCGTCGCGCTTGGCAGTGGGTGGCCGATCCGGATAGACGAATCGCCCGTGCCGGCGGTGGCCGGGATGCGATTTCCGAAACTTGATTTCGGAGTTGGCTTTACAAATCCACGGCCCCCACGCAGGATCCGACTCACGCCGGGGGCAGCAGCATGCCCTTTTCCAGGTGACGCGTTACGTGGGCGTAAGAAGCTGCGTGAGGGTCGTGCGTCACCATAACGATCGTCTTGTGGAAGTCTTCGTTCAGGCGTTTCAAAATTTCCAGGATTTCTGTGGCGGAATGGCTGTCGAGATCGCCGGTAGGCTCGTCGGCCAGCAGTAACGTGGGGTCGCTTACGATGGCCCGAGCAATGGCGACGCGCTGCTCCTGTCCGCCGGAGAGCTGCTTAGGCAGATGATTGACCCGGTCTTCGAGTCCCACCAGTTTTAGCGCGGTCATGACGTGATCACGGCGCTGCTGCTGATTGAGTTTCGTCAACAGCAAAGGCAGTTCCACGTTCTCAAACGCGGTGAGCACCGGGATCAGATTGAAGGTCTGGAAGACATAGCCGATATGCTGGTTCCGCCAGCGCGCGACTCGGCCATCACTGAAGCGAAAGACATTCTCGCCGATAACGAGCAGCTCGCCTGACGTGGGACGGTCGATAGCCGCGATCAGATTCAACAGCGTAGTCTTGCCGGAGCCCGAAGGACCCATCAGGGCAAGAAATTCTCCGGTGGCTATGTCGATCGAGACATCGTCCAAGGCCTTCACCTCGAACGCATCACGCTTGAATACTTTGTTGACGTTGCGCACCTGAACAACTTTGGTACCGGTTGCAGCATTAATAGCAAATGCCGTGCTCATGATTGTCCTTTGACTTTGATCTTGGATCCATCCTTCAAATCTTGCGGCGCCGAAGTGATGATGTTCTCGCCTCCCACTAATCCATTCACCAGATAGCCACCGCTGCGCTGGCCCACGATGTGCACTTCGCGCATGAGCGCCTTGCCATTGAAAGCCAGGAAGACGACTTTTTTGCCATTGCGGTCGCGGACTGCAGTCGTAGGTACGAAGACGCCCGATGGCTGGCTGGAAGTCTTCTTCTCTTCGTTATTCGCCAGGAACTTCACGGTGGCATTCATTTCCGGCCGCAGATAGTCATCCGGATTCTGAATCTGTACCTTGACCTGCACCGTAGCCTTTTGACGATTGGCTTCAGGTGAAATCTCGGCGATCACACCATTGTATTTGCGGTCGGGAAACGCGTCGGTGGTGACGATGCCCTTCTGCCTGGGACCGAGTTTCGAAAAATCGTCCTGCGATATGTCGAGTTCAACTTGAAGGTCCTTGAGATCGGCCAGGGACACGACTGAACCCTGAGGACCGCCTTCCGCACCGCTGGCAAATTGAGAAGTGACCAGCTCTCCTTTTTCGGCCTTACGGTCCAGAATCGTGCCGGTTACGGGCGCGCGGATGACGGTTGCGTCAAGCTGCGATTTTGCGTATGCGAGTTGTCCCTCAGCCTGCAGTAGGTCGCCCTTGGCCCGGGCAATCTCTTCCTGTCGTGGGCCAATCTTGGCAAGCCTGAACGACTGCTCCAGCGAATGGACTTTCTGCTGGTCGGCCTCATACTTTGCCGTGGCGTCATCGAGCACTTGTTTGGAGAGGACACCCTGAGTTGTCAACTCGCGAGTACGATCGAGCGTAATTTTGTCGTTCGCCGCGGTAGCACGGGCCTCAGCCAAGTTGTGCTCGGCCTGCTGGATTTCCTCGGGACGGGAGCCATTCTCAAATTGCTGCAACCGGGCTTTGAAACTCTCCACTGCGCCTCTGGCTTGCTCGTCCTGCGCGCGGAATTCTTGATCTTCTAGGCGGACCACTACCTGGCCTTCCTTCACCTTGTCGCCTTTTTCGACACCAATCCAGGCAACACGTCCCGTGACCTTGGAATTCACGTTGATCTTGTGGTGGGCCACAATGTAGCCGCTAGCAGAAAGCACAGTCCCCGCCACACCACCAGTTTCTGCTGTCGCGCGAGTCACTTCCACTTCAGGCACAGCAGGGGAGAGCAGGCGATATGCCAGGGCCGATACCCCCAGCATCACCAGCAGCGCAATTCCCGCCAAAATGTAACGCCGGGCCCAGACGGGCGGTTCCCCTTCGCCGCTGGTGCCTTGCGAGCGGTCGATCCGCAAGCTCTGCAGGTCGTCGTGTTTGGTGTCGATTGCCACAATAAAATTCCGGACGATGCCAATCCCAAGCTGTCGCGAACTCAACTGCGCAAGGCGGCGATGATGTCCTGGCGGGCGGCATGCCAAGCCGGCGCCAGCCCTCCAAGCAAGCCCATCAGTACGGCAAAGCAGATCGCGGTCACTACAACCGCCGGTGTCATGCGCAAGCTGAAAACCACCTCGCTGAACGTGACCTGGTTCGATGTTCCCGTGGTCATGCCGTTGAATGGCAACATCAGAATGATGCCGATCATGGCCCCAATCAATGACAGCAGCAGAGATTCGAGAACAAACGAAGTCAGGATGCTGGGCCGTGAGAATCCAATCACCCGCAGAGTGGCGATTTCGCGCCCACGGTAGGCGACTGCGGCGTACATGGTATTCATGGCGGCGAAGCTGGAACCGATCGCCATGATGATGGCGACGATCAAGCCCACGAACCGGATCGGCCTTCCCGATTTTGTCTGCTCGGCGTAGTACTCGGTTTCCAGAATCCCGTCTAGTTTGAGGCGCTGATCTTCGCTTACACGGTTCTTGAGAGCGTCGGCGGCCACTGGATCGGTCGCTCGCAGGTAGGCGGACGAAAACCCTCCCTGCCGATCGAAGTCGGAAGCCATCTGGTTGACGTCGCCCCAGATTTCGGATTCGTACGCCGTACCACCAGCGTCGAAAATCCCCACCACCTTCCATGGGCCCTTGCCGAACTGCAGCTCATCGCCAAGATCGGCACCGGAAAATCGTTTGTGGATAGAACTGCTCACTACCCCTTCCCTTTGACCTGGGGTAAACCAGCGCCCCTGGGCCAGTCTTACTTTGGGGCGCAATTCAATCCCGACCGGCGCCATCCCGCGCACCGTGACATTCACCTCGCCAGTGCCATCACGGCGGGGAAGAACGATGACCACTACCAATTCCCCAGATGCGATGGGCTCGCCGCGGTTATCTTGGGCGATGCCGGGAAGATACTTCAGGGTCTGAAGCGTTGCGCTCTCGAAGCCTCCGGTCAGCTCGGCTTCTGATCCTTTGCGCAATACCAGCACGTTGAGCGGTTCGCCGCTGGTAACGAAGGCGCGCTTGAGTCCAGCCAACAAGGCCATCAGGAAGATAGCGGTGGTGACGGTTAGCGCGATGCCCAAGGCCGTCATAATAGTGAGACCCTTGCGCAGTCGCAGGTTGCGGATGTTGTAGCTGATAGGAATCGGCATCGACTCTTTCTCCTCAACCGACGTGACGCAAGCCTTCCACGATGTTCACCCGGGAAGCGTGGTAGGCGGGCACAAACGCGCTCACGAATCCCACCAGGGCAGCTATCATCAGCGCCACTACCTGGGTGGGAATGGTGACGTGCATTCCCTGGGTCAAGCCAACACCCATCGGGGATCTGGTGAGGAGTTGCACCACACCAGATGCGAAAAGCACACCCAACAGTCCTCCTAGTAAGGACAGCATTACCGCTTCTCCCACGAACAAGCCGAGAATAGTGCCGCGAGTGAATCCTAGCGTCTCCAGCAAGGCAACCTCGCGCACCCGCTCCCGAATCGACATGGCCATGGTGTTGCCAGACACCAGGAGGATGGCGAATACCACTGCCATGCAGATACTGAGAATGAAGGCCTTCACATTGCCCAGCATAGCCACGAAGCCCAATTGAAATGCCTTTTCACTCTCCGTCTTCGTGGGCTGTGGTGAGTTGCGGAACATCTCGTCGACTTCTCGGGAGACTTGTGCCACCGCCTCCGGCGAAGCCACGCGGGTAGAAAAGAAGCCTGTCTGACCCTTGTACCAGGGGACCGCCTCCTCAAGATAGGTCATGTGGAAATACAGCGCATTGTTGGGACGCGGGGCGGTATACATCGCCCGAATAGTAAGCTCCGGGTTGACTTCGAAAATGGTGCCTTTGAGCACGATGCGGTCGCCCACCTTCCAACCGTGTTTCTTGGCCAATTCCACGTCCACCATGGCGCCGGCACGGTCCCTCTGCCAGCCTTCCATTTGCTCCGGCGGCACCGCCTTGTCCGTGTAGATCTTCAGATACTCGCTCGGATCTGTGGCGAACTGGGCGAAGAAATTCTCCGGCTTGTCGTCCTTGTAGCGGCCGCCGAACCAGGTCATCGGGACCACACCCACAACGCCGGGCAGAGCGCGGATTTTGTCGCGATAGAAACGTGGCAGGAAGATAGTCAGCGAAACCCGGTGACGGGTGATGAGCCGTTCGGCGGACTCCGGAGCCCCTTGGTCGATATAAAAGCTGCGCCAGATGGTCATCATGAGGGTGAGCAACAGCAGAGAAAAGCTGATGCTGAGGACCGTCAGCAAGCTACGGCGTTTATTGCGAAAAGCATTCTTCGTCATGAAGCGAGTCAGGGTCATAATGGCATTCCAGAGATATGGCGGACAGACAGTAAACCTAGGCTGAGCAACCCGGCAGCCCTATGTATAGCAACATAGAATATACGTAAACGGCGGACAAAAGAAATCGCCTCGGCATCCGCGCGGGTGCGTCCTCTAGCACTAGATTAGAGTTAGGAAATTTCATTAGACGTTAAACAGCGGTTCGCGGTAGTTACAAAATGTCCCGAATCCGGCAGTTTTGAAACTTGATGTCACGCAGGGTGCGCTACGCAGGCGTCCTCCCCGGAAGGATTCCATAGTCTGCTATGGCACGAATCCGCAGTCTGAAGCCGAATGTCACACGCGATGAAGCCATGCAGCAATTCTCCCCCGGGGGAGCGGTGGATTTCGCTCGCAGCCTCCTCTTCGGACCTGTGCGCTCCGTGGCCGACGTGTATATTCCCTTTCGCCTTTTCCAAGTCGAGATCATCAATGCCGGAAAGCGGGAGCAAGAGTTTCTCGGACTGGATGCCGCAACCGGCATCCTCGACCTCTACCATTTCGACCAGGTACCTCCCGCTTCCCATGTGATTGTGATGGAAACCCGCAACTGTCCACCGGCCCGATTGGAGGACACACAAGCGACCGAACTGTTGCTGGCCAAATTTCGCCGAGTCCTGTTCAGCCGAGGGTTCTTCCGCTTGCGCTCATTGGAGATTTCCGCTGTGCCACTCCCTGGAGAGATTCACATTCCGTATTGGGTCGGATTTCGTGGATACGGCAACGCGGCGCGGATGGAGGTGATCGATGCCGTCCGCCGCCGCTTTGAGGGTGCAAAGGTACGCCGAGTGCTCCAGGAATGGCTGGCGTCGGTCAGCTAAATTCCGAGTCCCAGATCCCGCATTTGTGCAGTAAACATGGCCACCAGCAGCAGGTTGTTCGAGTACTTTCGTAACTCTTCCCATTTACTACGACGCGGTATCCTACACGTGGACGTTTCCCGGTGGTCAATGCCCAGCGTCTTTATACAGATACGTCCTGTTAAGTCTGCGCGAGGTTAGCCAGAATGTCGACACAAGTTGGCCCTTTCGAAATCCAGAGCGAAGTCGCCAAATCGGAGCGGGGATCGGTTTACAAAGCCAACGATCCCTCAGATGGAAAAACTATCGCTCTGAAAACCATTCGGCTGGATATGCCGCAGGAGCAGGCTGGGTCGCTGATCGAGCGCATTCTGGCCGAAGCAGAGAGCACCAAAGACCTGAACAGCCAAAATATCGCCCTGCTCTACGGGGCAGGAGAAATCGACGGACAGCTGTGCGCGGCGATGGAGTACGTGCAGGGGCGCAGCATTGCGACCATGCTGACCCGCGAGGAAGGTTTCTCCATCTGGGACCTGCTGGACATCAGTCGTCAAGTTTGCCAGGCGCTCGATCACGCCCGGGCGAGCGCAGTCGTCCACTACAGCCTCGAGCCGGCAAAGGTGATGGTGCAATGGGACGGCACGGTGAAAATCCTTTCCTTTGGAATTTCCAGGATGGGATTGCTGGAACCGGCGTTGTCTGGCAAGGCACCCACCATTTTGCATTACTTTTCGCCCGAGCAGGTGGGCGGGAAACCGCTCGATGAACGTTCGAACCTCTTCAGTTGGGGCAGCATCCTCTACGAGATGGTGACCGACCGCAAAGCATTCGAGGGCGATGATGACGACACCGTACGGCACAAAATCCTGGAACAAATGCCAGTCCCACCAGCCCAGATCAACAGCAAAATCCATCCCGCGATAAGCGAGTTGGTCATGAAGGCGCTGTCGAAGGCGCCCGAAGAGCGATTTCAGAATGGACAAGATCTGATCAACGAACTGGAGAAGTGCAAGCAAGCCACTACTCAGCCCACGAAGAAATCCACTGCGCCTTCACCGAAACCGGGCCGCGAGAAGGCTTCTTCCGCGAGGAAAGCGGCTGCCGCGGCAGCAGGCTCTGGAATTACAGGATCCTCGTCAGGAACATCAGCCAGGACGCCCAAGCTGGATGGCAGTGGGCAATCCATCAGTTCTTCCGTGGAAGCCTCTGCAGAATACTTCGAAAACCAAGACGGAAGGATGTCAGCAGCCGTAACCACCGAACGTCGGGCAACGATGCCGAGGTTCGCCGTCGATCCCATGATGGCAGGGGATGCCCCGGGGGCCAAGAAGCGGGTGAGCTTCTCCGATCTCGAAGAACTGCCGCCGCTGAAGGAATCATTCCTGGGATCTCCAGAGCGACCAACGGCGGACGCCGTTGAAACTCTCCAGGAAGCACCGCCTGCGGTTTTTCCAGGTCGCACCAAGCCGGACAAACCCAAGCTGCAGCCACGCCAGATGGCGCAAAAAGCGATCGCGGAGATCAAGACAGTTCCGCTGAAATTGATAATCTATTCGGTTTCGGCCGCGGTCGCGCTGGTCGTGCTCATCACAATTGGCATCGGAGTCCGCATTCATTCGCAGAATGCGACTGATGAAGGAACCCCTGCCACGGCCGCCAGTTCAGCCGCGGTCAACGCGGACACAACTCTGCCACCCAATGCCACTCGTCCACCGGCTCAGGGCGCGGCGTTGACATCGGTGCCTGCGCAAACCGAAGTTGCCGCAGCCCCGCAAGTGACACCAGTAGTGAAGCCACGCTACAGAAATCGAAAACCAGCGGTTCATGTTCCAATTCCGGTCGCAGTAGTTCCAGGACAACTCACGGTGGATTCCACTCCTGAAGGAGCGCAGGTACAAATTGATGGGCGCAGCGACCCGGGCTGGATCACGCCCTACAACCTCGCTGGAGTGATACCCGGTCAGCACACTGTGAGCGTGGTCAAACCTGGCTATACATCCGAGACTCGCACGGTGGGTGTGGCGTCTGGAAGCAAGTCATTCCTGATCGTCCATCTTGCTCCAACCGCCGCAACCGTTTCCTTAAGCAGCCAACCCGGTGGCGCCTCCGTATTTGTTGACGGCAAAGACGCAGCACGAACCACTCCAACCCAAATCGTTGTGAATAAAGGGACGCACACATTCCTGCTCAGGAAACAGGGCTACCTAGACGAAACAACGTCGGCAGATTTTCAGCCCGGGCAAACCTTCCAGTTCGCACCCACTCTCCGAGCCCTGGGCAATGTAGACGACATCAAGACTGTGGGCAAGTTCAAAAAGCTTTTCAATGGGGGCGGTAATGCAGCGGGTGCGGGTATGGTGAGCGTCAAGACTCAGCCCAAGGGCGCACAGGTTACGGTAAATCGGCGCATGCTGGACAAGAATTCCCCGATGGAGTTCGTGCTCGACCCCGGAAACTACGTGATCGACATTACGCTCTCCGGGTACAAGCCGGTACACCGTATCGTCAATGTTGACAAGGGAAACAAGCTCGTACTCGACGAGAAGATGGAACGGGAATAAACGGTCTCGGTATTATTGATAGACGAAGAACCTGCTCCACAGTCACCTCCTTCGACAGCAATCGCTGGACCGATCTAGCACATGTTCGGCTTCATCCATGCCCGCCCCACAAACTAGGACAACGGGTTCCCACATTATTAGCCCGAGACACTAGTGTCGTTTCCCGTTAATTCGCGTCATATCTCGGAGGCTGTCATCCTGAGGGGCCTTCAGGCCGCGAAGGATCTATGCAGTTGATTTGTCATGCATGGATCCTTCGCTTCGCTCAAGTTGACAGCGCAGGACTTATGCCGCGAAGTTGCGGGACACTAGACTAGTCTCCCGGTTTTTCAGGACCCTAACCAGGGCGTAAAAGGCAGAACTGCGTGAGGAGCTAATCCCCGCAGGAACAGGTTTCTAGCCTTCCAGATGAACTAATTCGGAAGCTTGAAATTTACTGCAATCTGTGTCTGAATTTCGACCGGCTCGCCATTGAGAAAATACGGTTTGTACTTCCACTGGCGCACGGCATCCACAGCCGCATGAGCCAGCGAGGCTTGACCGCTGAGCACC
>QIAR01000018.1 GCA_003225595.1 Acidobacteriota bacterium
GGCAGCTGACAGCCGACATCATCGAGGAATCGGTACGCCTGGATCGAACAATCGGTGGCTTTCTCGCGAGCGCAAAACCGGCGAAGGTTCAAGCGTTACACGGCGTTTGAGCCGCATGCCGAGTGTGGCTCTGAGCAAAGTGAAGAGCAAGGAGCTTTGTTACCAGTTGTGACTCGGAGGGAACCTGGAATATGTATTTCTTAAATTAAGGATGGGAACTATGAAGCGCATTGCAGCTGTATGGCTTGGTGGAACGATTCTGCTACTTCTGACGGTCACACTTGCCGGCGCGCAAACGCTCGGTGACTACGCGCGCGAAGCTCGCAAAGAAAAAGCGCAGAAGGCCCCCGCGGCCAAGCATTTCGACAACGATAACTTGCCCAAGACTGAGCATCTCAGCATCGTCGGACAAGCGGAGGCCAAACCCGCTGACACCAGTTCCACTGACTCTGAGGCAAAGCCAGACGAATCCGCGCAAAGTGCGGACGCCAAGCAGCCCAAGCCGAAGAAGGGTGACGCCGCGTCGGACAAAGACGATGCGGCGCAGGAGTGGAAGAAGCAAATCACCGACCAGAAAGACCAAATTGATCTGCTCTCGCGGGAACTCGACGTAATGGAGCGGGAGTATCGCATGCGCGCCGCCGCCTTTTACGCCGACGCCGGCAACCGTCTGCGCAACCAGGCGGACTGGGACAAACAAGACGCGCAGTACAAACTGCAGGTTGCCGACAAGCAGAAGGCACTCGATGACGCCAAGCAGAAGCTCGAAGATATGCAGGAAAGAGCTCGCAAAGCAGGCGTGCCGTCCGCCCAGCGGGAGTAGAGCGAGAGTCGCCCTAGTCGGCTGACGGAAGTAAGCCTCCAGTGTTCGCGCTGGACGCTTTTCCTTTTCAGCATGACAATTTGTGAGGAAGGGGATTGAGTTCGCCTAGCCGCTCTGCAATTGCCGCAGTCGCAGAATCTGCTTCACGTGGTGTCGCCCGTGCACCCAGTGGAATTTTCGCCACTGCCGTCCGGTCAGCGGTCCCAGGATCGGATGGTCCAGCAACTTAGTCCGTCGACCGTAGCGCTCTTCGCAGCGCCGAATGAGGTCGTCCATGGCCGCGATCCGGGGCCCAATATCTGTCATCACTTTCTCTGCCGGTACTCCTTGCGGACGCGTATTGTTCGGCGCCTTCCGTCCACTAGGCATATGGCCTAACTTGACCACTAATGTAGTGGCCAGCCGCTGTTTCAGTGTGGGCGCAGTCGCAATGGGTCTTCCCGCTTTCAGGCAGCGCTCGAAATCTTTTGCTGTGCCGGTATAGGTGAGATAAAGATGCTCGAGCACCTCCGCAGTGTTCCACTTCCGTTCTGGATGCCGCGTCAAATCTTCAACCGTCATGCCGCGCGTAGCCGCGGTGAGCGCTTCCTGCAATCGCTGAAGGTAAAAATCCATAGCAGACCCTTTCGCTTCGTTTAGAATAATGCGCATTGTTCCGGGCTCAAAAAAATTCCTACAGGACGATCCCCATGAAGCTGCTCATGGCAGTGTTGGCGTTGTTCATGATAGTCGGATGTTCGTCGGAACCGACCAAGCCGGTGGAAACCGAAAAGCCAAAGCCGAAAGGTCCGGAACTGGTGACCGGGCGAACCGCCTTTCAGAAGCTGTACGTCGCCGCCCACGGCTGGGTCCTGATGCACAGGCCTATCACCTGGAGTCGCAGATTACGGCTGAGGCAAAAGGCAAAGATGGAAAATCCGGGGTGTGGCGGGCCTTCTTTGCCTCCGCGTCACGGCGTGCGGTGAAGCCCTATGTCTGGTCAGGCATTGATGCGGCAGACGCTCCCTCCCGCGGAATTTCGCCGGGCTCCGAAGATACCTATAACCCGAGCAATTCTACCACCCAGGTTTTTGACATTGCGTTTCTGAAAATTGACTCCGATAAAGCGCTCGAAGTCGCGCAGAAACATGGTGGGGACAAAATCACGGAAAAGAGTCCTGATACGCCGATTCTTTATGTACTCGATTGGAGCCGGGCCAGCAATGAACTGATCTGGCACGTGATTTACGGCAGCAGTTTCGACCAGGCCAAGCTGCGGGTCGCGGTCAACGCCTCCAAAGGCGACTTTATCCGCGTAGAGAAATGATTCTGTGGCACGGGCATGTGCTCGTGCGAGACACAAAGGCTCTCAATTTCCAGACGCGAAGGTAGGCACAGGCACCCTCGCCCATCCCTACGGCTCAAGAACCACTCAACAGCAAGATTGGGATCGTAATTTGATTTACCGCTTTGCCTGGCTCTTCTCGGACGCGCCGCTTTCTGGTTGCGCCTTCAGGCGCTCGATCGCCTTCTGCGCTTCGTCGGCAAACGGTCCGTGAGGCAGAATTTTCAAATACCCTTCGTAGTTGCTGCGCGCTTCATCTGGTTGACCCAGTTTCTCCTGGCATTGCGCCAGCCGAAATGTGGCCATGGCGTCATTATTCTTGTAATAGAGCGCCTCACGATACCTGTCCAGCGCGGCGCGGTAGTTCTTCCGCTTGAAATAGAAGTCGCCCACCTCAACGTCCTTCAGCGCCTTGTGCGGGTTCCAGGGATGAAACTCCTGCACATCTGCCGTACCGTTCGCATCTCCTTCGGCGTCGGCGACAGCGGACTTGCTGTATGGATGGTTCTTTTCGTCGTCCTTAGGTGGGCTCAGGTCAATCCGGGTATCGCGGCTGGAACTCTCCCCAGCTTCCCGGTTTCGGTCGGATTGGTTTTGGTCGGAACGCGGCGGGGCCTGATTCTGGCCCGGACCATTCCCAGCCTTCGAGTCCTGTTGCGCCCAAGCCCCACCCGACAGACAAATGGACAGTGCCAACAATGCAAGAGTGCGCGCCATCAGCAATATTGTACCCGGTCCGCGAGTGGAGGTGCATTCGCCCGCAGCGGCGATGGTTGATTGTGGATTATCGATTTTCAGTTTGCAATTACCGATGGGAGCCCTTCGAGCCGAAGGCCGCACGCCAGAAACCTACGAAAGCAAAAAAACAGGCCGACCCACGTGAGTGGAACGGCCTGGTTGGCGAAGTCCTCCGGGGAGGAGGGAAACTCTACATGGACGGCGGAGCCGACGGTTTCGCGGGTGCCTGCGCCGGGCTCTGCTCACCGGTCGTGTTGGTCATCAAACGCACGTCGACGCGGCGGTTCTTGGCGCGACCCTCAGACGTCTTGTTCGACTCTACCGGCTTGTCCTTGCCCAACCCGATCAGGTAAATCTTGTGGGCAGGCACGTTGTGCTCTGATGCCAGATACTGAATTACAGAGTCGGCGCGGCGTTGGCTCAAGTCGTAGTTGTAATCCGCAGGACCGACCGAGTCCGCTCCGCCTTCCACGGCGATGATGTAACCCTTGGCGTTCTGGATGTCGGTAGCCAGCTGGTCCAGCGCTTCCTTGGCCTTCTTGGTCAGGTTGTCCTTGTCGAAACCGAAGTGGACAGAAGTCTCGGCGACCACGCGATAATTATCCAGGTTAGCGACCGTGTTGCTCAGGGCATCCACCCGCTGCACGGCGCCATTGGCCGTGGTCTGGGCCTCGTCAGCCGACTTGCCCGCCGCCAGTGCCTTCTGGTCTACCTCGGAGGCCTTGGCTTGCACCTGCTGGATTCCAGCCTGCGCCCGCGCATCCACGTCTTTGATGGCATTGCTGTTCTTGGCGGTCAGGTCGTCCAGTTCGTTGGTCTTGTTGATCAGCGGCGTGGTTTCTTGGCGGACATAGTTCTTGCTCGCGCAGCCCAGCGAGAGTGCCATACCTGTGGCCAGCAAAACTGTTAACGAAGTGCGATTCATTTTAGGAAGGCTCCTTCTTCTCAGAGCTACCTCTGAGTCTGAGTACCGGGGGTCAGGTCCTGTTTCGTGCCTCGCAGTGTAGTTGAGCAACGGTGATGCCAATCGCGAAACCAAAGGCGGAACTCTAAGTCTCTGGCGTAGAGATACTTGCGTCGATGTGCAAGGAATATGCCCACAACTTCCAGAGCAAAGGGCACATATGAGGATGGAAAATTTATATGGTCGAATGAGGCTCTGAATCGTTTTCAGGTGAATCGTTTCAGGACCTCGGCGGGCACACCATGGGGATTATTTCCCGTTTGTTGCGGCGGTAAACGGGGAAGTCGCTTTCATCCACCGTGATGACTACATGACGGATACAATTCGCTCATCCGAATCACGCATAAATCTGCCAGATCGGGCTTCCGGTCTTCATATATCGGCAATGGCTTTCATGGCCGCGTGAATCCTTTGCGGGACGACAGACTCATCGGGTCCGCTGATCTCACCAGCGTGGCGGAGGAAACGCTCGTTGCCTCCGCCATGCCTAGCACTTTCCAGTTGCTGGCGGATAATCCGCCCCACCGGCACACCCGTCCGCCGAGAAGTTTCCTTGAGCCACGCGACCAGCTCGTCTGTAAGACGTATTGTTAATGTATGACTCATCTGTCTGCATTGTAATTACCTGTCATCGATTCTCAACCCTGCTCCATTTGAAAAATGGGACATCGCGCTTCTCCGGAGCCATGTCGTTTCCACTGCGACCGATCAGCGCTGTCCACGAAAAGCCCCATTTCATTCGCTTCTAATAAAATGTAGGTACACCCGTAATGGACCTGCAGCAGAAAATTCGGACCCTGCCCACCTCCGCTGGCGTGTACCTCTACAAGAACGCGCAGGGAGAGGTTATCTACGCCGGCAAGGCGAAGAATTTGCGGAGCCGGGTGAGCTCATATTTTCACGAAGGCCGGGTTGAGGACGCAAAGACCGGAACGCTGGTGCGCGAGGCGGTGGATGTTGACTACATCGTGGTCGCCAATGAAAAGGAAGCCCTCGCCCTGGAGAACAATCTCATCAAGCAGAGAAAGCCGCGCTTTAACATCCTCTTGCGCGATGACAAGACTTATCCCTACGTGAAGCTCGCGCTCGGCGAACGCTTCCCGCGAGTTTATGTGACCCGCCGGCTAAGAAAAGACGGCAGCGCCTACTACGGTCCTTACTTCCCTGCCAACCTGGCGTATCGGATCGTGGATTTAATCCATCGCCATTTTCTGATTCCCTCCTGCAAGGTGGACCTCAATCGATTTCACCCGCGCCCTTGCTTGCAGTATTACATCAAGCGGTGTCTCGGTCCGTGTGTGGACGGCCTGACCACGTCCGAGACTTACCATGAAGCCGTACGCGACGTGAAACTCTTCCTCGAAGGCCGCCAGACGGACTTGGTACGTTCCCTGCGCGAACGAATGGAAGAGGCAGCTGGGGCACAGGAGTACGAGAGGGCTGCCAAGTGTCGGGACCTGATCTCGACTGTCGAGCAGTTGCAGGAAAAGCAGCGCATCGCTACTGTCGAGGGCGATGATGCCGACGTATTTGGCTATCACTACGAAAATGGCATGCTGGCGGTGAACCTCTTTCACATGCGCGGCGGGCGTGTGATGGACCGGCGGGAATTCTTCTGGGAGGAATTGCCTGAGCTAGGATCTCAGTGGCTAAAGCCCGAGGCATTAGCGCCGACAAACAGCACGACTAGCGTGTCCCTTCAAAACACTAGCCGAGCTTCGCTGGGCATGGACGGGCGAGGGCGCCCGTCCCAACGTGAGCAGTCGACCAGCGATGATGCCGGTCCCCTGCTTGATTCGTTCCACCCTGGTGAATTCATCTCTGCCCTGCTCAAGCAGCTTTACATCGGACAGCCCTATGTGCCGCGGAACATATATGTCCCCGTCGATTTTGAAGATCGCGAAATGCTGGAGGAGTTGCTCTCGGAACAGATTGCAAGTGATGGCGGGCGCGTGACGCGCGTTCACATACTCGTGCCACAGCGCGGCGAGAAACGCTCCCTCCTCGACCTGGCGGGCAACAATGCCAAGCAGTCGTACGATCAGCGCTTCCGTGTGATGAAGCCGAATACGCGCGCGATCCAGGAGGCACTACAGGAGGCACTTGTCCTGCCTGAATTGCCGAAGCGCATCGAGTGCTTCGATATTTCACACATTCAAGGCGCGGAGACCGTGGCTTCGATGGTGGTGTGGGAAGACGGACAGATGAAAAAGTCGGACTACCGCAAGTTCATCATCAGGAGCGTGGAGGGGGTGGACGATTTTGCGTCGATGCGCGAGGTGATCACCCGTCGCTACAAACGCGTGCAGGAAGAGAAAAAGAGCATGCCCAGCCTGATGCTGGTCGACGGGGGACTGGGTCAGCTGCACGCCGCGGCCGAAGCACTCGAATCGCTAGAAATTATCAACCAGCCGCTCGCCGCGATCGCGAAGAGAGAAGAAATCATCTATGTATGCGGCCAGGAGGAAGATCCGGTCGTCCTCGATCACCACTCACCAGTGCTGCACCTGGTGCAGTTGATTCGCGACGAAGCGCATCGTTTCGCCGTGACTTTCCATCGCAAGCGCCGCCAGATGCGAGATCGTTCCACCGAACTGCTCCAGATTCCGGGAGTCGGAGAGCACACAACACGACGCTTGCTGGAACACTTCGGTAGCGTGCAGGCGGTCAAGCAAGCGGATGTTGCCGCGCTTTCGGCCGTGGTGACCCGTCCGCAAGCCGAAGCGATCTTGAATCACTTTCGGAAATGAAAGAAAAGAATTTAACCGCAGTGGTGGCAGAGAACTTGCGCAGAGGACACGGCGAGTGCAACGATTCCTTCCTCTAACTCCAGGACAACCTCTGCGTACTCCTCGGTTCAGGGTTTTGCGGTGGGCGAGGAACCGCTGTTGCCCATGTCGAGCGCGACCTTCCAAGTCCCATCCTTCTGTTTTTTCCAAATTGTCGTGTACTTTCCGTAATGAGTGACGGGATTGCCGTCTTTTTCGTTCGCCTTGAATACGAACGTGCCGTAGGTGTAACCCAGATCACCGGACGCCGCCATTTCTGCTTTCACAGGAGTCCACGTCAAGCTCACGTCTGGGCCCCACGGTCCAAGCGCCTGCCGGATGTTTTCTTTTCCCGTGACGATTGGGCCGCCGTTAGGAAGATCAGCCGCGTCCTCCGCGAAATATGACATGAACCCGTCCAAGCCCTTTTCCGTGGTGGTCTTCTGGAACTCGGCTTCCAGTTTGAGTAATTGCGCGGAGCCGTCAGATTTTGCCTGGAAGCGCCAAGCAATCGTCGTGATGGTTACCAGGAGCACACACAGAAATGTGACCAATCCGGATCTCATGTCACCCTCCATTCTTGAAGTCTCGCAATTCTATGCTTAGAAAGCCCACTATTCTTGCGCAATAGGAAACAAGCACGAACCTCCTGATTGAGGTCGGGCCCGGTGCGGTCACGTGCCCCTTGGAGGGGTCGCTGCCAACCAGCCGAGGCAGCAAACATGTGAATGTCAAGATGCAAGTATTGCAACCACATAGATGTCCAGACTTGAAGTACGGCAGGAGGTGACGCCCGCGCAGAATATTTCATCCTTGGCTTGGGGCTGCGTGCCTGTTTATGGGTACTAGCGCAACCAGAAAAACGGAAGTAGGCTGATTATAACTCATGATGAAAGCTCGCCAATGGATCACCGTAGCTGCGTTGCTCGCCCTGGCGGCCCTCGGGCTCGCAGGTCTGGTGTTGACCCGAGATACCGGGCAGGTGGTTACCGGTGAAGGAACCCCAGCGAATAAGGATTCGAAGAAGGGGCCGGCCAAACCGCCGCTGGTGGATGAGCGTCCACTGCAGACGGCGCGCAGTCTAGCGGCGCTGGCTGACACGCCCGAGGAGCAGCAATTGGTTCACCGGGCCCTCAAAGTGGCCGATCACGAGGTAGACCTCGCTTTTACCGACGCGTTGCGCCATGCGACCGAGCGAACTGTGCAACTGACGCCGGAACTCAAGGAGCTCTACGACCGGCAAAGCAAGGCCGAGGCGGCGGTCAAGTCGGACCTGGACCGCACCGCACAGCTCACCAAGCAGTTAGCCTCGGCGCGCGAGCGGGAGAAGGACAATCTTCAAGACCAGTTGGATGTTGCCAAAGCGCAACTGGAACTCGATCAGGACGAACTGGACGATGCCAAGGACGACCTCGGCCGCACCGGCGCTGATCCGCGCGCGAGGATCGAGCAGCTGAAGGAACAGCATGAAGCGGGTCACAATGAAGGGCAGCCCACGGCCTCACAGGCTGCCAAGGCTTCCGATCTCAACTATCAGGCGGGCACTCTCCTGGCCCAGTTCCGTGCCTGGTATGGTCTGCGCAACAAACAGATACAACTGGCGCAGGCACGGCAGGAAGCGCTGGACAAGGTCCAATCCCTGAGCAAACGGCATGACGTCTTCGAGCAGCGCGTCCACCAGGAGCAAGCCGAGAGAGAAGCGGTAAAGCAGCAGGCAGCCGGATTTGCGCAAGGAAGTTCCCCCGGAAACGGGACGTCTTCTAAGGAAACCGCCAAAGCTACGCTCTCCTCCCTCGAGCGCTTCACGCACGATCAAAGGTATCTCGCCGACCTCGGCAGACGCATCCAGGATGAGCAGGAACTAGCCGGGTTGTACGCCAACTGGATCACGCTGGTCGGGACGCACAAGCGCGTCGCTGTGCACGGCATGATCGCATCAGCGCTGTGGATTCTGCTGGTCGTATTTGCGATCTACGTGGTTGGTCGTGTGGTGGACCGCTTCTTCACCGAGCTAAGCCCTGAGCGCACACGCCTGCGTACGCTTCGGATCGTGATTCTTTTCGCGGTGCAGGCTTTGGGCGTGCTGTTGATCGTGCTGGTCATTCTGGGCATGCCCTACCAGCTGCCAACCATTCTCGGCCTGGCGGGTGCGGGTCTGACGGTCGCGCTTAAGGATTTCATCGTAGCTTTCTTCGGCTGGTTCGTTCTGATGGGCCGCAATGGCATCCGTGTGGGCGACTGGGTGGAAATCAACGGCGTCGCCGGTGAGGTGGTAGAGATTGGATTGCTGCGCACTCTACTGCTGGAAACCGGGAACTGGGCCGACACCGGACATCCTACTGGGCGCAAGGTGGCTTTCGTGAACAGCTTCGCTGTAGAAGGACACTACTTCAATTTCTCTACATCCGGGCAGTGGCTTTGGGACGAGTTGCAGGTATTGATTCCTGCGCAGGACAACCCTTACCCGATGATTGACGCCATTCAAAAGCTCGTGTCCCAGGAAACCGAGGCCAATGCGCAGATGGCCGAGCAGGAATTGCAGCGCGCCACCAGCCGCCAGCGCGTGCGATCGTTTTCGGCAGAGCCCGCCATCAACCTGCGTCCGACGAGCGCGGGTGTGGAAGTCCACATACGCTATATCACGCGCGCCCACGAACGCTATGCAATGCGGACTCGCCTCTATCAGGCTGTGGTCGAGCTGCTGCACCAGAAGCAGGCGCCTCAAACCGATAGCCAGCCGGTGGCCCGGGCAGAAAAAGCCTAGAACTCGCCCACCTTGGAAATTTCAATCCTAGCGTAGTAGGTTCCGTGATTGTGTTACGCTACAAACTCTGCCGCACGGCTTTGCGCGCCAGCGCCAATGCCCCGTTGACCGGCTCGATCATGGTCGAGTTCACGTCGGCGCACGGGTACTCGGAACGAAGGCTATTGTAGAAAACATGTCGCACCAGTGCCGCTTGGCGAAACACACCTCCGGACATGGCCACCGGTATGGCGGGCGCGTCGAGGAAAAGGCGACGGATCACCATTTTGGCAAGTCCCGCCAACGCCGCTCCGGCTTGGGTAAGTACGCTACGCGCCAAAGCTTCCCCATCTTCTGCAGCAGCTAGGATTGTTGGGAAGAGACTGGAAAAGTCAGGGGGAGGCGAAGCATTGGCGGCGCGCACCAGGTCGTCAAAGGTGGAGAGCTGCCAGCAGTCCAGAATCCGGCCGAGCAGCTTGGTATCCTCACCTTCATCTTGCGCGCGCAGGCTAACGCCAATAGCCAACCGACCGATCCAGTGACCCGAGCCCTCATCGGAGATGGCGAATCCCCAGCCGCCGGCGCGAGCAGTGTGTCCAAGTTCATTCCGTCCGTAAGCCATCGCGCCAGTACCTGCAATCACGACCATGCCCGGGTTACTGCCAAAAACCGCTTCCAGGGTGATGACCATATCACCGACTACTCTGACTTCGCCGGAAACGATTTCGGAAAGCAGACGGCGGACAGTGTCGGCTATCTCAGGTCGTGCCGCCCCAGCGACACCAATACACGTCTGTTGCACTTGTCTTAGATCCACGCCAGCTACGGTGCAGGCCTGGCGAATGACGCTGTGCAGCGATTCACGCGCATGCATCTCCCCGAGTCGTATGACGTTGCTGCCGCCGGCAGTCGCCGTGGCGAGCAGCGAATTTTCATCACCCACTGCGCAGGTAGTCTTGGTACCGCCGCCGTCGAGACCGAGAAAAATACTCACGAGCGTATTTCTACCATACGATACGTTGGACGGTGGTTACACTGTCACTCGGGAACTTGCGACCTTAACGTCATAATGAACAGTCTCACACATGGGCCTAAATAGGCTGGACCTGATTATCATCGCGATCTACCTGGCGGGGATCACCCTGTTCGGGCTGCGTTTTCGCAAGCGCCAGCGATCGTTGCGTGATTATTTCCTGGCGGACCGCGATATTCCCTGGTGGGCGATTGCGCTTTCGATTGTCGCCGCCGAAACCAGCACGCTGACCATCATCAGCATTCCCGGCCTGGCCTACGACACGAATCTGACATTCATGCAGGTTGTGATGGGTTATGTGCTAGGGCGCGTAATCATCAGCTTTGTTTTGCTTCCCCATTATTTTCGCGGCGATCTGTACACGGCGTACGAACTCATCGAGCGGCGGTTCGGACGCGGCCTGCGCTCGCTGACGGCCGGGCTTTTTCTAATTACACGGGTGGCAGCCGAAGGAGTGCGTGTGTACGCTGTCTCCATTGTGGTGACGATCGCACTGGGCACCGGGGAAATCGCTTCCATCGCGAT
>QIAR01000019.1 GCA_003225595.1 Acidobacteriota bacterium
CAGAAAAGAAAGCGGCAAGCGCCGAGGGTAAAGAGACTCGTTGGCAGGGCACTATCGTTCGAATCGATAAAGAGAAGTCAACCATGAGCATTCGCGGCGGGCAAGCGAATATGAGCAGTATGGAGAGGCAGGTCTCTTACGATAGCTCAACCCATTGGACCAAGCAGGGAAAGCCGGCCGAGCAGAGCGAATTCAAGGAGGGCTCGTTTGTGATTGTGCTCGGCCATGCTGACGAGAAGGGTAATCTGCACGCGAGCCGCATTGATTTACGGCTGCCTCGGTAGTCTCTTTACAGGAGGCCTGGGACCGCGCTATAGGAGCACACAGATGCGGTGCTTCCGTTTACCATGAGCGGAGGACAGCGTGTCGTTGTCGATTTGTGCCAGCGGAAGCAAAGGGTCGGGCAAATAGAAATATAGGCAACAATAAATTCGCATCCTGTTATTTAGTGCGCCGTGTCCAAGTTTATGCCTTCGCGGCGAATTCCTCCAGGCGCTGTTTAGCTGCACGTGCAGTCTCTCGCAGCAGCGGGTCGGAATCATTCAGGCATCGATTCAATTCACCTTCTAGGGACTTTATTCCCAACGTTCCAATCGCGTATGCGCCGCAAGACCTTAGCCAAGGATCGTCGCTGGCGACCAGTGCCGCCACTGCCTGCTCCCGGCTTTCGATCTTGGAATGCACAACCCGGTCTGCTATGCGGGCCCGCTCCGCCACCGTAATCCTGCCATCCAGCAGCGGAACCAGCATGTCACGCAACTGCGACTTAAGGACGTTATCGAGGAATTCCAGCGCGTTGTCGTATACAGACACATTCTTGGATTGCAGGCCTAGATACGCAGCGTGCAGGTCAAGGTGGGGGTATAAGAGACCTAGCAGACGAAAGATACGCTCCAATTCTTGTTGCATGGACTCCATCAATGCGCGGGCCACCGGGTCCTGACTCTCCCTCGTGGCGCCGAGCGTGTGCAGAATCTGATACGACCGGTAATGCCCGAGGATCTCGGCGGCCACTACCGTCTCCAACATTTGGATGTCCGGTTCGATCTCGGGATGGAGATGGTGCACTTTGTTGAGAGAACTAATGATGCGGAAGCGCAGCGTGGTATCTCGTTCCAACAGATTCTCCAACAGAACACGCGCCGCCGCTGGCGTCCCGATACTCACTAGTATGGCTGGGACTTCCCGGCGGGCCTCGATTGGCACCGAGGTATCGCCAAGATGATCGCGCAACGCTCCGACAATTGTGTCGCCGAATTGCCCTAGGGCCTTAGCCGCTTCACCAGCCAATTCGTGGTTCGCCAGGCGGTCCAACAAATCCGGGACCAGCCGCCGTTTACGCAATAGCCCCACAGATCGGATCGCTTCCCGTGCTACGGGCGTGAGTGGATCGCAAAGCAATATAGAGAGCAGCGGATCGAAGCAGTCCGGCAGCATGCCTAACAGTTGGGCCGCTTCCATTCGAGCACGCTGGCCTTCGGCTCCATCTTCCCTGGCCATCCCGTCCAAGATCCTCTGCGCAGTTTCCAAATCCTGAGCTTCACCGGGTCGCGCCAGATATGCCACGACGGCAGAGCGGACCGAGAAGTCGGCGAAGTCGCCCAGTTCCTCGATTCGCGTCAGTGGATCAAGATGTGAATGGTGAGCGAGGTAAAGCATAGCTTCTGTACGGACATTGAGGTCCGAGTCCTTCAGCAACTGCTCCACCTCTGGCAGCACCGTCTTGTCGCCGGTTGCTGAGAGAATAGCGATTGCCTTCTGCCGGACTTCTGTTGCGGGGTGGTTCAGCAGGCCTCGGACTACAGGATGTACAGCTCTCTTGCGCTCCACCTCAAACAGGCTCAGCGCATACAAGATTTCGTTAGGATCGGATGCCGAGACTTTGGCCGCCAACAGGTCTGAGGTAGAGCGGTCCAGCACCAGTGTGGAGGCCTGCTCTGCATCCAAGCGGTGTTGACCGATGCTTTCCTTCAGGGTAGCAATATATTGTCGTCGTGCCACCGAAACCGCCACCAGCCAACCGCTGACCAGCACCAAGACAATCCAGCTGATTTGACGGGCTGGCAGGTGCAGGGTAGTAGCAAAAATGAGAACCGTCAGCCCGGACAAGCCGTCACCCAAGCGCCAGATCACGGTATCGATGAACCATTTGACCTGTAACTTGATCCGGGTAGGAAGCGGAAGATAGAGCAATTCGGCGGTGGACTTGTCCAGGGAATAGCGCAGCGTCTGGTCGCAGCCTTTTAGCGCCACCGCTGCACTCAGCGTGCCAAAAAGCAGCAGGCCAGTTGAACCCAGGAACACAATGGTGGGAAGCACGAACAGCGCCGTGCCAATACCGAATCTGCGCAGGAATCTCGAGGTCAGCAGCAGTTGGAATAGCAGGGCGAACACACCGGCATAAAAATTGAAGCCACCAAAGAAAGCAGCTAACGCGTCCTTTTTCACCAGCACCTGTTGCGCAATGGCCAGGAACTGCCAGCCTGTCAGTGTGGTCACCAAAGACGAAATGCAGATCACGGCGGCGATGGCCCTCAAGTATGAGGAAGTGAACACCAGTCGCATGCTGGCAAACAGGTTCCGTGGGCCGGTTTCAGCAGATCCCTCTGCCATTCCATGCGTTCCGCCGACGGCGACCTGCCCGCTGCGCCAGATCAAAACAATCAGTCCGGTACAGATCAGGAGAAACAGTGCCATGCCCAGCAGCAGGCTCTCAGTGCCGAAGTTCTTGGCCACGATTTTGGAAAAAAAGCCGGCAAAGATCCAACCCGCGATGGCGCCGCCGCCCACCATTCCGAAAACACGCTTGGCCTCTCGCGTTGTCAGCACATAATTCGCCAGCGTCCAGATCTGGGTCGGTACCAGCACTCCGAAGATCTTCACCCAGACGTAGAACACCGGAAACAGCAATGCCAGATGAAAGTGATAGTGGGCCAGAGCCCAGAACAGTGCGCAATTGCTGGCGAAAAATAACGTGCTGCCTAGCAGCAGACCTCGCAAAGGAACGCGCCGCGCCACCAGCACGTAGCCTGCTACCAGGAGGGTCACCAGGACCGAACTGGAAATGTCAGCATACGCAAGCTGCCGCGCCTGGAAGCGCGACAAGAATAAGGCAGCGCCTGCCACGCCGCCGATTTTGTAGGTGCTGATAATCAGGAATAGACAGGAGCAAAGGAGGGTGCCGCGCCCGAGATCCCCGGGGTGAACGTTGAGAGCGCGCTCAATCCACCGCTTCATCACCAAAACCCTCACCCTCTATCGGCGGGACCATTATTGCCAGCCGACGACTTTGGCCATGTCCCGCAGGCCCAGCCCGAACAAGACGCGTTATCAAACGTTCAGCTTATGGAATGGCGTCACAATGAGTTGCCGTCGCTGGGACAGCGCCTTTTATTTGCACGGGGGCAGGAGTTTCTTGAGACTGTCTCTGGTCGTTCTCTCGCCCAAGGTGCGCAGCTTTGCCTTCGAGGAGCACCACCTGCTGGTCCATATACTTGGCTGTGAATTTTGCCTCGTTGCAGATCTCCAGGGCCGATGCCCTGCCCCCAGGATAGTAGCTGGCGAGCATGCCGGTGTCGATCAGGAACACCTTGTCTCCAAAACGAGGCCGAATGTGCCCGCCCTTCTGAACCGTGTGCCCGACCACGATGTGTGTCGCCTTGTAAGCATCCAAGAGCTTGCCCAGCTGTGAGGCGCCCTCTTCTTCGCTCCACTGGTCGTAACCTCGAAACCAGAGTGGGCCATCAGGACGCACGCTGAGCCAGTCTGCGAACCCCAGGAATTGTATGAGTCTGGCTTGGCGTTGCGCATCCGAGGGCATCCGCGATTTGCGTTCAGCCGTGAGCTCCGCCTGGACCACGGCGGCCACTTCCTGAAGGGTAAAAAATGGCAGAATCAATCTCTCGTCCTGCATGTATTGTTTGGCGGTATCGAATGCTTTGATTTCATCCCGGATGTGAGCATTGATCGTGTCGAGTTTCAAGTGAGCCAGGTTGGGATGGATTCCGCCATGTAAGAAGACGCCTCCGCCGATCTTGGCCAGAGCAGAGTGTTCACGCAACCACTTGCCGTAACCCCCGTTCGGACTGAACGCTTCCCGATGCTCGACGAAACCTGCCGGGTGCCGTGCCATCCACTCGGCTTCGGTGAGCTCCATGGGCTGGGGGAGTTCGGCTATAAGCGGTGCGTGACTGGCGCGCCATTTCACATACTCCTGAAAGGCAGATTTCTGGCGTTTCTCCGAATTGCTGTCTGCGAAACTGGCGTAGTTCCCCGGAGTGACGTAGCGAAGGTCCCCCATGATATTCATCATCTCGTGGTTGCCGAGCAGGCCCACTACTCGTCCGCCTGCCTTTGCCGCTTCCTTCTCCAGCGACATCACCAGGTCCATCACCTCACGTGGCTTCGGGCCTCGATCCAAAAGGTCGCCGACCTGAACCAGGGTGGCTTTACCGCCGGTCCAGTGATGCTGTGCGTCAATTAGCCCGGCGTGCTGAAGAATGGAGACAAAATCATCGAAGTCACCGTGAACGTCTCCGATGGCGACTACGGAGTCCGGGGTGTCCCCTGGCGTTTTGGCTGGTCCGGCCCACGCCAAGCCGATCAACACCAACAACAAGACGACTGAACTACAAGCGCGGCGGTGAGGAACACCGGCCAGAGGGCTGTCCATCTCTCTGCCTCCTACAGCTAGAATCCTACTGGGTTCGGCCGAATACACGGGGTTCATCTCGCGATACCCATCTGTGGAGGTGCATCTTAAGGCCGCCCCGCTGAGCAAGTCAACAAGGCGGGATGAGCTTTCCCGGTTCCTGCGGCTTCGTCCACGGTGCTCTGGAGGGTCACGCGATGTCCCATGTGGTCCGTAAAGTGTCCGGATTGTCGATGTTATGAAACTTGTGGTCAAACTCATCGACAAAAACCACGTGCTCACCAGCGTCGCTGATTTTTCCGAGGCCAATACTGCCAGCACTGCCAGTGCCAGCGGCAAAACCAACACGAAACAGCAAGATACAAACACGAGATATTCGCGGGTCGGAACCATCGACTGATGCTTCCTGACGCTAATGTTGCCCTAAAATCTTCCATTCTCTGGCTGCGCGATCATGCCATCTTAATGCGGTTTTTGTTGATCGGTTCAGCAACCGCCTGACTAGCAACCCGACGCCGACAGAACCACGCACCAAATGGTTAACTCTGAGAGGGCCAGCGACTCTCACGTCCTTCACCCAATGCAGACCACTGCTGATCGCGCATCCACACTGGCTGCAATTGGGCGTGCCGCCGAAGATGCATGGTTCTACGCGAGTCTTCAGGTCAGCCGAGTAATTCACTGACATTTTGGAGAACAGGCACTCTTCCGGCCTTCTTGGCGGTTCCAAGAAAGCTTCAGCAATACCTTCGTTGATGAGGAGTTTCGGATACCGCTGCCGCAATGGGGGGAGATCACGAGCCAGCGCTTTGCGTTGTCCGAAGGTCAACATTTCAGCACTATCCTCGCCGACTTGCGGAGTGTATATGCTGACCCAGATGCGGTTTACTTCAGGGCGTGCGCTCCAGAAGGAGACGTACTCTTCCGCATAGCTCTGCCGACACAGCATCGGCCGCGTAATCGTCCAATGGATATTCACGGAGAGTCCTTCGATATTTCTCAAAATTCGCTCGTAAGTGGCGGGCTTTCGACGAAGGTCGTGATGTTCGGGAAGCCCGTCTACGTAAATCGCCACCCGTAGCCGCGGGATCTTCATCCACTCTGCCGGAATTGGAATAACGGCACTCGTCACGACGAGCGTGAACACACCCATCTGACTAAGCTTTGGAAGTATGCGGGTTAGCTCTCTATGGCGAATCAGCGGCTCACCCCCCACCAACGAAACATGAACCGGTTTGTGTAAACGAACCAAACCGACAACACCTTCCACAAGCTTGTCGCCCTTGAGATCGCTAAGCTGTCGTAGAGTAGCGCCACTTCCAAGATGATGTTGGCCGTATGCGTAACAGCCGGGACAGCTCAGCGGACATTCTCGAGCGATCTCAATCGAGAGCATTGGAGCGTAGCCTCTCAGGATGCTGCGCCAAGCTCTCAGCAGTTCCCGTATCGTGAGTCCAGGTTTGGACTTCCCCTCAGGTTGGTTCTGCACCGGAGATTGTCCGTGGTGACTTGTAAGCCGCAACATGCTGCTTCTCCTCTTTCAAGGTTGGAGAACGGCCCTACGAGCGCCACGCGGGTTTTTCCAAAACACCACGCAGCGTAATTCCTGAGGCTCAGGCTTGAATGGACTGAGGGGCCTCAGCAGAGGAGAACGCATGCTACCGAGGAAACTAGTGCGGAGGCAGTAACCTTCGGGGTGTCAGATCGTCGTTGACGGGCGTTCCTGACAACCAGGGCACGAGTCATGACCTCCGAGTCGAGCTTGGAAGCAGAAACTGAAGACTGTTGTTCCATTTCAGGCAGAGTGAAGCCGTCCTCATCCAACCCTAGATCTTCGGGCCAGACAAAGAGGAACGCTAAGGCTAAGGCGGCCAGAAATGCCAGAGCCATTCTCCAGGCGGACTTCTGCTTCATACGCTCTTAAGATGCTGACGAGCTAACCCAGGTTCGCAAAAACTATGCGGAAAACTCAAGGTGGAATGGACGCCCGGAGCTCGAAAAAATGATCGGAAGAGAACACGCGCATCGATCTGAAAACACCCAAACGCCTGATCGATACCGGAGCCTACGAGAAGAAAGATCGCATCACGCATCGAATCCCGATCAGCAAGCTTTCCGAGGTCGACGATGAAGTGAAGCTTTGGCTGAGGAAGGTCTATGAGCTGGACGTGCGATGAGGCGTGAGGGCAGAACCGGAGAGTGTTGAGTGGTCGCGATCAAGCCACAGAATTTGCCCAAAATTAAGAAGCGCCCCTGACTCTCATGGAGTCGCGGGACGCCCGAACAGCCCTCCCCCAGAACTGCTCACCACCTAAGGTAGTTTCCCTTCTAGTGGTTGTAAATAACACTTCTGTGCCAAGGGGGTGGCACCAAAGTGGTTACTTGCACGCTGTCGCGGTTCTGCTAGCCTCAATCGCCACGAAACTTGCGTGTCATTAGGTTCTGCCCCGCTGTTGAAAGCCTAGGTTACCTGCTCAACTAGATCGGGGCGACTGTGTTGGTGAGGCTGTTTTTCTGTTGTATTTTTTGGAAACCAACAGTGGGTCGGAGGTGCGTAAGGCCAGCGGTTTGTTACTAGTGTGCATCTGTTTGCAGTTCAGGAGGGCACTTATGAAGCGATTCGTTTTGCTGGCGTTTTTGGCATCGGTCTTGCCGATGGCAGCTTGGGCGAATGAAATAGATTTTGCAAATTCTGGAGGCACGCTGTCGGGGAGCAACAGCGGTTTATCTTTGACTGACTCGACACTGATTGCCATCAACGGCTTAAACGGGAGCGGGCTCATTATTGGAACCAATCTGGGTGGTGTGTACTTCACGACCGGAGCACTGACTAGCGGCTCGCTGGCCGGTGGCGCCACCTTTGCAGCAGGCGGCAGCTTCACGATCAGCGGCACGAACGGCGTGATTTTCAACGGCTCCTTCAGCAGCCCCGTGACTTGGACGCTGATGACCTTGAAGAATGGTACGCACGAGTACACACTGCAGGGCGCAATCAGTGGCGGGGGTATGAATGGTGCAACCATCCAGTTGACGCTGAATAGTGGCAAGGGTTTCTTTAGCGGCTCGGCGGTGATCGCCAGTGGAAACACCAACGTCGTGGTCCCAGAACCTGGCACTCTTGGTTTGCTAGGCTCGGGCCTCGTGAGCATCGCGGGCCTGGTGCGCCGGCGAATGAAAACTTAGTAGTAAGCTGACCAGAAACCCGAAGTAACTCAGCAGCCCCGCCTAATGGCGGGGCTTTTTCCATGTTCCTCACTCCTCCTTTGTCCAGCACAAGCAATCATGTTCTGCTACGTCGTGCTATTAACCAGATCTCAAGGCTTTCAACTTGCCGAAGCGGGGCAGACCTATCGTTATGTGCTGATCACGGGTTACCGCAGTAATCCTGTAAAGGGGAATTACAGTTGACGACTAATCTTTGGGTACTTAAATTGCGAGCAAAGGGATTTTAATGAAAGACATTCATGAAGTCTTGCGGCGCAAGCAAACCAAGTACGCACAATTGGCGAAGCAGATTGAGCTGCTGCAGCAAGCGGTCGAAAAGCTGCGTGAGGTCGCCCCTCTGCTCGCCGATAACGAAGAAGAGGAAGACAATGTGGTGCTTGGAGAAGTGGAGGAAGACCTTCATGAGCCGAATGTCATGGTGGCCCAAGCTGCCGCAGGGCAGGCTGGCACTCAAGCGGCACCTCCCAAGCCGCGTGGAGTTGCTCCGCGTTGGCCCTAATCAAGCCGGATTCGGAGTAATTGTGGTATGACTCTTCAGGCGCTGCTGGTTTCCAAGGACGATAACGCCTCTGAAGCTCTTAGCCGGATTCTGGCTGGCTTCGGTGTTCCCGTGGAGCGCTCCAGTGATCCCGAAATTGCTGCCGGGCGGCTCGCTGCGCAGAAGTTCGATGAAGTAATCGTGGATTTCGACCAGCCCGAAGCTGCCGCCCTTGTGCTGCGAAGCGCAACCCACCCCGCCCGTGGAAACGGCCTGGTGATCGTGGCCTTGATCAGCGACGAATCAAAAGTGCGAAGTGTCTTTGGTGCCGGCGCACATTTCGCTCTCAACAAACCAATTCTCCTCGAACAAGCCAAGGGCTGCCTCAGGGCAGCCACTGCCATGCTGAAGCGTGAGCGTCGCCGAGCCTTTCGCGTTCCGGTACAGGCGTCAGTTGTGCTCAGCGTGGCCGGCACAAATGAAATTGAAGGCATCCTGCTGGATCTCAGTGAAAGCGGGATGGACGTTCTCGCCGCTCAGCCACTGTGCCCATCCGTGGTGGTCAGTTTTCGTTTCACTCTACCCGGTGGTAGCGCCGAAATCGAAGCCCAGGGTCAAGTCTCGTGGGCGACTCCGAACGGACAGTCTGGAGTGCGCTTCCTGGATATGCCGGAGACTCAAAGCACGATTTTGAAAGAGTGGCTGGTTGCAAATTCTCCCCAAGCTCCGTCGGATGATGCCGAAATCTTTTCTCAGGGCAAGCTTACCGACTTAAGTCTGGGCGGTTGCTACGTGGAAACGGAATCGCCGTTCCCCGAAGGCGCGCTGCTCGATCTCTGCCTGAAGGCGGCAGAAATGGAGTGTCATGCTGAAGGCCTGGTGCGGGTCATGCATCCTGGACTTGGTATGGGCATTGAGTTCGCTTGGCGCACGAACGAGCAGCGGGAGAAGGTCAGGGAGTTTATTCAATTTCTGAAGAGCCGGGCCGGAACACTGCCCGAGCTGTTGATTTCGCCACGCTCGCTAGTGGCGGACGCGGTGGAGTTCAACTCCAGCAATGACTCCCCGAGCGAAGAAGACTTCCTGCTGGAACTGCTCCGCACTGGACAAACAATGGATCGCGAACAGTTCATAGCGCAACTCCGCCAACAGCGGAGCTCAGCGACCGCTTCGTCGTAGTCTGAGCCCATTCCCTTTTCGCTTCGTGCTGCTCCTCTACGCCGGTCTCCGCTCGGTCTCATGCTACCCAGCACTTCGGCGAAGCATCTTGCGTGCAGCGAATATTGATCTGAGGAACAGCACCAATCCTCGAAAGCTTTGCGGTATCTTCTCTGTCTGACTGTTTGCCGAGGATAAATTCTACTTGGAGCAAAAAAGGCTGAAACGGGACCCTTCACAGGCAAGTCCAGCAGGCAAAGCGAGCGCCGATTCCCTACTCTCACCCGAAGCAAGCCCGCTCTTTCTTTTGCCCGTGCTCACTATCATGGCTGCGGCATTCGCCGTCATCGTGCCGTTCTTTTTTAAAAATAATCCCTCGGGACACGATTTTGAATTCCACTTGTTTTCCTGGATGGAAGTGCTGGGACAGTGGAAGCAAGGCGTTGCTTATCCACGCTGGGCCGCGTTGGCTCACTGGGGTTATGGCGAGGCGCGATTTGTATTCTACCCGCCGGCTTCCTGGACTCTGGGCGCAGCGCTCGGCGCGCTGCTGCCCTGGAAGGTGGCACCAGGGGTGTACATCTGGGTTGCGCTCTGCGCATCGGGATTGTCGATGTTTCTTCTCGCACGGAGATGTCTGCGACGGAATGATGCGATTTTTGCCGCCGCTTTATACGCAGCCAATCCCTACTACATTGTCATCGTGTACTGGCGAAGCGCATTCGCCGAGCTGCTGGCGGGCGCGTTGCTTCCTCTGTTGCTTTTGTGTGCGCTCCGCGTTGAGCGTGAAGGCGGCGGGATGATCGTTCCTCTGGGATTGGTCGTTGCTGCAGCCTGGTTGACCAATGCTCCGTCAGCGGTCATGGTCAATTATTCGCTGGTCCTGCTCGTCGTTATTGTGGCCCTGGTTCGCCGTTCGCCGCGAGTGTTGCTGCATGGCGGAATTGCCGTCTTGCTCGGCGCAGCTCTTGCTGCATTCTACATACTGCCTGCCGCATATGAAGAGAAATGGGTGAACATTGCGGAAGTGCTCGCTCCGGGCGTGCGTCCGCAGGATAATTTTCTCTTCACGATCATCAATGATGCTGACCATAACCGCTTTAATCTTCTCGTGTCCCTTACCGCGACAACCGAGATAATCATGCTAGCGGGAGTAGCGTGGTTCGCTCGCAGGTGGCGCAAGCAACAACCTGAGACCTGGTGGACTCTAACGGCCTGGACGATCGCAGCCACACTGTTGATGTTTTCCTTTAGCTTTATTCTCTGGCAACACCTCCCCAAGTTGCGATTCGTACAGTTGCCCTGGCGCTGGTTGCTGTGCCTGAACGTTGCTTTTGCCTTGCTCGTGACCGTGGGGGCGCGGCGAGTATTCAGCCGCGTTCTGGTGTGCGCAGTCATGCTGATAGTAATCGTTGTGGTATGGCGCCGAGTCCAGCAACCCTGGTGGGACACCGCCGCCGATATCGAAGAGATGCACGCTACGATCGACGACGGCGAGGGCTACGAAGGGGTCGACGAATACGTTCCCATCGGTGCGGACGCGTACGAATTGAAGAAGGACGCGCGGCGTGTTGCGATCGAAGGCGACGCACGAGCCCGGATCCAAGTTCTGCAATGGTCCCCGGAATCCAAGCTATTCATTGCGGAAGTGTCCAAGCCGGCAGAACTCGTGCTGCGCCTGTTCAATTATCCGGCGTGGAGAGTGGAGGTGAACACGCAAGCTGTTGCAGCCGAAACACGTGAGACTACAGGTCAGATGGTAATTCCGGTGGAGGCTGGGCGGAATCGGGTGCGCGTCACGTTTATTCGAACAGGGGATAGAACGGTGGGAGGATGGATTTCGGGCACAACCCTCCTACTCATGATCGTCTTTGCGATGCAGCACAAGCGAAGGGACCGGCGCGAAACTCCTGGTTGACAAGCTCGTGTCCCGGAATTACCTGGAAGTCTCGTCGGCTTCGAAGGGCAAATGCCCTCCGACACGACGGGCAAGATGCTGGCGCTACAAACACTATGAAACGCATTCTCATCGCGACTTTGAATCCGGGAAAGCTACG
>QIAR01000020.1 GCA_003225595.1 Acidobacteriota bacterium
CCTAGCGTGATCGAAGATGGAGTGACCTTCGAGGCCAATGCCTGCAAGAAAGCCGAACATTACAGCCGGTACGTGCCCGGCGAGATCGTTCTCGCTGATGACTCCGGTCTGGAAGTGGACGCACTGCATGGAGCACCGGGCGTCCATTCGGCGCGTTACGCTGCGGAAGATCCCCGAGCCGCGGAAAGCAATACGGAAGATGAAGCTAACAATGCGCGGCTGCTGCGCGAACTGCGAGGTGCGCCGTTTGAAGATCGGCGCGGACGGTTTGTCTGCGTGATTGCCGCGGCGCAGGAGGGGAAAACGCTTACAGTCTTTCGTGGCGAGGCGGAAGGCCGTATTCTCGAGTCGCCTCGCGGGAGTGGTGGATTCGGTTACGACCCTCTGTTTTACTTCCCGAAAATCAAGAAAACATTCGCGGAGCTCACGCCTCAAGAAAAAGCGCGCTATAGCCATCGCGGGGCGGCGTTTCGGAAGTTCCTATCGTGGTGCGAGCGGACATCCACCGCTGGTTTTGGCTTCTGACCGCAGGGG
>QIAR01000219.1 GCA_003225595.1 Acidobacteriota bacterium
ATTATCCTCAATGATGTAAATGATCGGCAGATTACGACGCATCAGGTGCACGAATTGCCCAACGCCGATCGATGCGGTGTCACCATCACCACTGACGCCCAAGGCCAATAGGTTACGATTTGCCAGCATGGCACCGGTAGCGACTGACGGCATGCGGCCGTGCACGGCATTGAAACTGTGCGAACGGCCCATGAAATAGGCAGGACTTTTGGATGAGCATCCAATTCCGCTCAGCTTCGCCACTCGTTCGGGCTGCACGCCCATCTCGTACATAGCGTCAATGATGCGCTCGGAAATCGCATTGTGGCCGCACCCGGCGCATAGGGTTGTTCTCCCACCCCGGTAATCCACCACAGACAAGCCGATGCGGTTCGTTTTTTGTCCGGGCGTGCTCGTCGCAGTTGTCGCCATCTTACTCACCCTCCATCATGAGGATCTCGTCAGTGACCGAACGGGCATCGAGCGGCAGCCCGTGAATGTGGGCAATACTGCGCAGATGCGTAACCAGTTCAGGTCTCACGTCCAGTTTCAGCAGGCTGAGCATCTGAGCATCACGGTTCTGCTCGACCAGGTAAACGCGGTCGTGCTGTTCGACGAAGTCGTGTACTTCGCGCGTGAATGGATACGCACGCAGACGAAGGTAATCCGCATTGACTTTGTATTCCTGCCACAACTGATCCCGGCTCTCAAGAACAGCCCAATGCGAGGTGCCATAAGCGATGATCCCAATGTTCGATTTGCCGCTAGACGTGATCTCCGGCCGGGGCACAAAGGAGCGCGCCGTCTCAAACTTACGGTTGATGCGCTCCATGTTCTTTTCGAAATCGTCGGGGCGCTCACTGTATTGTGAGCTCTCGTTATGCCCGCTACCCCGCGCAAAATACGCCGCCGCGGGGTGGTCGGTGCCTGGCAGGGTCCGATAGCCGATGCCATCACCATCGACATCTTTGTACCGGGAAAAGCTGCCCAGCCGATCGAGATCCTCCTTACTTAGCACTTTCCCGCGTTTGATTGGCTTCTCCGGGTACGAAAATGGATCCGACATCCAGTTGTTCATGCCGAGATCGAGGTCCGACATGACGAAGACCGGAGTTTGAAAATGCTCAGCGAGGTCGAAGGCGTCCTGCGCCATGGAGAAGCACTCTTCGACCGAGCACGGGATCAACAAGATGTGCTTCGTATCTCCGTGGCTAAGAATTGCGTTCGACAGAATGTCGCCTTGCGACGTGCGCGTGGGCAGACCGGTAGACGGTCCTACGCGCTGAATGTCCCAAATCACAGCCGGAACTTCCGTGTAGTAAGCCAGACCTGTAAACTCGGACATCAGCGAAATCCCCGGCCCAGCCGTAGCAGTCATAGCGCGAGCTCCCGCCCAACCCGCACCCACTACCATACCAATCGCGGCCAGCTCATCTTCGGCTTGCACAATCGCGAATGTTGCCTTGCCATCTGGGCCGATGCGGAACCTCTTCATGTACTCGATCATCGTCTCCACCAGCGAGGAGGAAGGGGTGATCGGATACCAGGTCACCACTGTACAACCGGCAAACATACAGCCCAGCGCGGCAGCAGAGTTGCCGTCGATGATGATCTTCCCTGTCGTTTTGTCCATGCGCTGGATGTAATACGGGTCACGCTTAGGAAGGCTTGCAGCCGCATAATCGAATCCTGCTTTCACCGCGGACAAGTTCAGGTTTGCGGCTTTGACTTTCTTGGCGAACTGCTTGCGGATGGCCTTCTCTAGCTCGGCCATGTCAATCTCGAGCAGCTTGGCCACGACACCCACATAGATCATGTTCTTGACCAGCTTGCGCAATTTGGCCTCGGGACAAACGGGCGCCACCAGCTTGTCATACGGAACGGAATAAAACACCAGGTCGTTGCGCAAAGCCCTCAGATTCAGTGGTTCGTCGTAAAGCACAGCAGCGCCCGGCGCAAGCGACATGACATCTTCCCGAGCTGTTTCCGCGTTCATGGCTACCAGGAAATCGATCTCCTTCTTGCGCGCAATGTAACCGTCTTTGTTGGCGCGGATGGTGTACCAGGTCGGCAGTCCCGCAATGTTCGAGGGAAAGAGGTTTTTACCGGAAACCGGTACACCCATCTGAAAAATACTGCGTAGCAGGACAGTATTGGAGCTCTGCGAGCCTGAACCGTTGACCGTCGCGACCTGAATACTCATGTCGTTGACGATGCGCTTCTGCTCCAGTTGCCCAGTAGCATCATGGAGCGCGACATCCGTAGTGGCCATTCCAATTCCTTCCTTACAAGGGGAGCAGGCATCGCCTGCTCGAACTTCTTTGATGTGGCGGAATTAAATATTAATTATACGGTACCGACTGGCAGCACGGACAGAAGCGGAAGGCCATGTCCCAAGCCGAATGTACCTGGTTTGGAACTAAGTTTTGAATCAGGCTTCCACACGGAAGCACTGCGCCATGTTGCGGAATTTATTGTATCGTGATGCGACCAATTCGGGCACGGGGATTTTCTTCAGCTCGGCGTAGTGCTTTTGCAGAGCGGCATCGAGGAGCGTGGCCGACGCCTCGTGGTCGGTGTGTGTTCCGCCTTCCGGTTCTGCCACCACGCCATCAATGCAGCCGAGATCGCCCAAGTCCTTGGCAGTGATCTTCAGCGCCTGGGCGGCCAAGTCCTTCTTCATCGCGTCACGCCACATGATCGAGGCACAGCCTTCGGGCGAGATCACCGAATATATCGCATTCTCCATCATCAGCACGCGATCCGCGATGGCAATGGCGAGCGCGCCTCCGCTGCCGCCTTCTCCGGTAATCACCGTGATAATGGGAATTTCCAAACGGGCCATCTCCCGTAGATTACGAGCGATGGCTTCGGCCTGGCCGCGCTCTTCGGCGCCCAGCCCAGGATATGCACCAGGAGTGTCTACAAACGTGAATACGGGACGGCGAAACTTTGCCGCCATTTGCATCGCCCGCAACGCCTTGCGGTATCCCTCAGGATTGGGCATGCCGAAATTGCGATAAACCTTCTGCTTGGTGTCGCGTGCCTTCTGATGTCCGACGATCATGACGTCCTCGCCGTGAAAACGCGCCATACCACAAACAATCGCGGGATCATCGCCGAATCCTCGGTCGCCGTGGATTTCACTCCAGTCGGTGAAAATGCGCTCCACATAATCCAGCGTGTAAGGACGCTGTGGGTGGCGGGCCAACTCAGTCTTTTCCCACGCGCTCAGGTGGGCGGACACTTCCCGCCGCAGGGCATCGACGCGTCGATGAAGCTGCTGAATTTCGTGGCGAGTCTCCTCATCCTGCCCTGCCGCCGATTCAAGCTGGGCAATCTGCTGCTCGATCTTTTTTAGTTCCTGTTGCGCTCTCAATCCTGATTCCATTTTGCTGGCGTCACGATTCCTGGCAGTCCAATGTGTCTCCACCATCGACAGGAGGAAGTCAGCGCCGACCACCATTTGCCTTCCATTGGCTCCGGCCGCGGCAGCCGCCCCTCCGACGCTCACGCTCCTGCTTCTTGAAGGCTTCATGCGACTCAGAGTTCAGTTAATGATGCGCACGCTGCCTCTACCGCAGAGTTGTTCCACGCGCGCAATAAAGGTATGGTCTGGTTGGACATTATAGCCTGCCGCTTCCATGACCACCATGAAATCACCCTGCCGCTCCACATCGAACAACACCTTGGCCTCGCCCTTGCGCTCGGTGAACAGCGTATGCAGGGCATCGACGGTAGACTCGGTTGCACTCTCCAATGGAATGCGAATGCGCAGGGAACGCGGAAGCGGCGGCTTGGCCTCTTCAAGGGGGGTAATTTCACTGACCGTGAGCTTGGGATTGGCACCTTCTTCAATCCGCACGCCTCCGCGAATTAGCACCGGCACTTCAAGCCTTACCTTGTCTTGCAAGCGCTTGTAGGCTTCCGGGAAAACGAGCATCTCGATTGAACCGGACATATCCTCGAGCGTGCCCTGCGCATAGAAGTCGCCTCGCTTGGATTTGACCACGCGCACAGTGGTAATGATTCCGCCCGCGCAAATCTCATCCTTCCCAGTGGAGGACTTCATCCCTGCCATTTCCTCCGTGGAGAGCGCGTGGAAATCCGTTAGCTTGTCCAGGTATCTTCCCAGTGGGTGACCAGTGATGAAGAAGCCGAGGATTTCTTTTTCTGCAGCCAGCCGAGTGTGCTCGTCCCAGTCGGGCACGTTAGGAAGCTGATCGTTGCGGTTCTGCGTTTCTTCCTCCTGGAACACTCCGAACAATCCATGCTGGCCCGATTCGACGTCGCGCTGTACTTTCTGCGCGCGTTCAATGGCCCGGTCGATCACCGTCATCAATTGCGCGCGGCGGCCGAGCGAATCCATGGCGCCGCTCTTGATCAGCGATTCGAGGACACGTTTGTTCAGCAACCGCAAGTCGACCTTTTCGCAGAACTCAAAAAGCGAGCGATAACGCCCCAATTCCGTGCGACCAGCGATGATTGAGTCGATGGCGTTATGGCCCACATTCCTGACCGCGGCCAAACCGAAGCGAATGGCCTTGCCGTGAGGGGTGAAGTTCGCATCACTGACATTGATATCTGGTGGTTCGACTCCGATTCCCGTTTCGCGGCACTCGTTGATGTACTTCACGACATCGTCGGTGTTGCCCGTCACGGAGGTTAGCAGCGCAGCCATGAATTCCACCGGATAATGCGTCTTAAGGTACGCCGTGTGATACGCCAGAAGTGCGTATGCCGCGGAATGCGATTTGTTGAATCCGTATCCGGCAAACTGCGCCATAAGGTCGAAGATCTTCTCAATCTTCTTCTGGGGAAAGCCGCGCTGCACGGCACCCTCGACGAAACGCTCGCGCTGTTTGGCCATTTCTTCAGGCTTCTTCTTACCCATAGCGCGGCGCAACAGGTCGGCTTCACCGAGAGAATAGCCGGCCATCCGGTTGGCAATTTGCATCACTTGTTCCTGATAGACGATGACACCGAGCGTTTCTTCCAGAATTTCCTTTAGTTCCGGCAATTCGTACTCGATTTTCTTGCGGCCGTGCTTGCGATCGATGAAGTCGTCGATCATGCCACCCTGGATTGGGCCGGGCCGATAGAGCGCGTTCAATGCGGTGAGATCTTCGATGGAATTCGGCTGGTACCGCCGCAGCACGTCGCGCATGCCGTGCGATTCAAACTGGAACACGCCAGAGGTCAGTCCCTTATGAAAGACTTTTTCGTAGGTCTCTTTATCCTCGAGCGCAATACCCTCAAGCTTGATTTTCTCGCCGCGAGTTTGTGCGATCAGTTTGAGCGTGTCATCCAGAATCGTGAGGGTTGTGAGCCCAAGGAAATCCATCTTCAGCAGGCCCAACTTCTCAATCGCGAGCATGTCGAAAGCGGTAACAATTTCGTCGTTCTTGGTCTTATGTAGTGGGACTAAATCTGTCAGAGGCCGCGGCGCGATGACCACGCCCGCCGCGTGTACTCCCGCATTGCGCACCAGACCCTCTAATTTTTTCGCTGTGTCGATGAGCTGCCGGATTTGTGAATCCTTCTCATACGCCTCCTGCAATTGAGGAGAGTCGTGGACAGCCTGCTCGAGCTTGATATTGAGCTGGTTGGGGACCATTTTGGCGATGCGATCGACGTCGCTGTAGGGCATGTCCATGGCACGGCCGACGTCCTTGATTGCCGCTCTGGCGGCCATGCTGCCGAAGGTGATGATCTGCGCCACGTTATCCCGGCCGTACTTACGCGTCACGTAATCGATTACTTCGCCACGACGATTCATACAGAAGTCAATGTCGATGTCAGGCATGGAGACGCGTTCAGGATTGAGAAATCGTTCGAAGAGCAGCTCATGCTGTAGCGGATCGAGATCGGTGATGCCCAGGGAATGAGAGACGAGCGAACCGGCGGCCGATCCGCGGCCTGGTCCTACCGGAATATTGTGCTCTTTCGCATAGCGAATAAAATCCCAAACAATGAGAAAGTATCCTGAAAAATTCATTTGCTGGATGATGGCCAGCTCGCGCGCGAGCCGCTGCTCATATTCCGCAATGCTATGCTTCAGACGACCCGCAAGCTCCAATTCCCGCAGCAACTCCAGGCGGCGTGCAAACCCTTCACGGGTGACATGCTCGAAGTAAGTGTCGAGCGTAAATCCGGGCGGCACATCGAAATGGGGGAACGGATTGCTGATTTTTTCCAACCGCATATTGCAGCGTTCGGCGATCGCCAGCGTACGTGAGAGCACATCAGGCGCATCTTTGAAGACGCGTGTCATCTCTTCGTGGCTCTTTACGTAGAACTGTGTGCCATCGAACTTCATGCGATTGGTGTCCTGAATGGACTTCCCAGTCTGAATGCAGATCATTACGTCCTGCGCATGCGCGTCGTTCTCGCAGAGATAATGGCTATCGTTAGTCGCCACCAGGGGCAAGCCGAGATCTTTTTCGAGGCGGAACAGATCGGGATGAATGCGGTGCTCCATCTCCAGCCCTTGGTCCTGTATTTCGAGATAGAAGTTCTCTTTTCCGAAGATATCGCGATAGGAACCGGCAGCCTCGCTTGCAGCCTCATAATTCCCTTCCATCAAACGTTCGGCCACCTCACCCTTCAAACAGCCCGAAAGCCCTATCAGTCCTCGCGAGTGCTCCGCCAAAAACTTCTTACTCACCCGAGGCTTGTAATAAAAGCCATGCAACGATGCTTCGGATGTAATCTTGATCAGGTTCCGGTAGCCCTCTTCGTTTTCAGCCAGCACCAAGAGGTGGTTGTATGTATCTCCGTCAGGAGGCGTGCGCTCGATATTGTGATCTGGTTTTTTACAGATGTAGAGCTCACAACCGACTATGGGCTTGACGCCAACTTTGTGCGCGGCATTCACGAAATTCACCGCACCGAAAATATTGCCGTGGTCGGTCATGGCGACGGCGGGCATGCCAAGCTCTTTGACACACTGCACGAGCTTCTCCACGTCGCAGGCGCCGTCGAGCATCGAGTAGTCGGTGTGCAGGTGCAGGTGGACGAATTGGGACATGATTAGGTCTGTTGGATTTCCGGTGCTCTCATTCTAACGGGTGCAGGGCTGGGCGCAACGCCGCAAATTGGTGCACCACACTTTCGATACTGATGCCTTGGCCGTGAATCAATAACACCGGTGTGAGTCAGCGTGCCGGGACCCGGAACTCCACACCGCGTTCCTCATTCAATTTGGTCGTCGCCGGAACATCAAGTTCCGGCAGTGGAACTCTTTTCGCCCGCTGTTCACTGAAGATCCAGAGCGTCTGGCCGATGATGGCGTAGTTGTGCACTTCCTGAGTGCGCTTATCACGGAAGACTAGCACCGTCGATCGCTGTCGTTCGGTGCCGGGGTGCGCCTGTGGCGAGGGTTGAGCTTGCGGAGGCGCCTCTTGACGTCTCTCCTGTTCTTCTCGCAGGCGCTCGATCTCACCGCTCAATCGATCAATCTCGCGTGCCATTTCGCGCTGTTGGTCGTAGGCAGCAGCAGCATCGTAGGAGGGATAAGTTTCGGTCACGATGGGGTACGAATAGGCTGGGTAGTAAGGATAGCCGTACCAGGAGGGGTAGAAGAATCCCCCGGCAAAGAAGACGCGGCGGTGGAACAAGAAGCGATTCGGACCAAAGAACACGTGAAAGCGGGGATTGTGACCGAAGGCAACGCCTCCGCTGAAAAAGACTGAAGTATGAGCAGCGAACCCAGGTCGCCCAATCCGGCCGAAGCGTGGTGCGGCGCGCATCTGGCCCCAGGCGGGCGCAAGCGCGATCAGCATAGACGTCGCGATGAGGAACAGGCGACGCATGGCTCTATTATAGCCTCGTTGTGGCGCATTCCAGCCAGCTCTACTTCAAGTTCTCGCCACTCTGCCTCATCCGGCAAAGCTTGCGGTCGGCGCGCGGAGAAAGCGCCCGAGTCCATGCTCGAAAATCACGTTTTCAAAACGTGGTTGAAGACTAGGAAGTGGACTTCTGCACTGCCTGTGTCACGTGTACTGGTTGTTTGTTCAGTGCTGCGATTTTCGTGGAATCGGTTTAGCAGGCCTACCAGATTAACTTTTGAAAGCAGAGTAGCCGAACTTAGGGGAATGTGTCCCTATCCGTTACCTCCGCTTCTTCTTTTTTTGTTTGGTTCTCTTTCGCGTGTTCTTGGCGGATTTGCTCGCCGCCTTGTCCTGTCTTTTATGCCCTCTACCGGCTTTGACTGATTCCATTTTGGGCGCCGCCTTGGGTGGAGGAGCCGCGGGAGGAGCAATTTCGCCCTTTCCTCTTTTCTTGCCCGCAGGAGCCGCTGTCGTGGCTACGGGCGCGTTTCCGGCAGCAGCTGCAGCTGCCTTTGCCCGGCCACGCTTGGGGGGCGGAGGTGGTGGCGGTGGAGGTGGCGCAAACGGCTTCAGAAATTTCAAGATCTCCGAACGCGAACGTAATTTGCCGTCCAGCAGCAGCATAAATACGTCATTTGCGATTTTCGGATACTCCGGCAATTGCGGCGTGATGCGCAGCTCGGCCATTTCAGGCAGCGGAACCTTTTGCTGCAGCTGCCGCCACTTGGTGAAGAAGTTCCTGATTTTCTGTATGACGGCCTGCTGGCGCGCCGTCACTGACAGGAACAGTACCATCTCGGGCCGTGCCTCCGATAATACTTTCCAGGTGCGGGATGGAGTGGCCGCTTCTTTCCCAGTCAACTTCTTGGCCAGTTGTTTGGCATTTTGTTCCAGGTCGCGCCAGGCTTCCACGAGATCTTTGCGCGGGATGAGCCTGCGCATATCCGCGATATCTTTGTCGCCGAGGCGCGTCGTCAGAAAATACAGCACGGCTGGCGCCGGATCGGGCGAATAGCCAAGTTCGTTCATCTGCTGGCGCATCTTCATGAGCTGGGCTAGCCCCGCTGTGTCCACTTTGGCGGTGGTCCAGTGCGGGTTCAGCACCTTCAGCCAGTCTTCTTTTTCCAGCACACGCACAATATGCAGCGGGTCTTCTTCATAAGCCAATTGCTCGATCTCGTAACCGGTTGCCCTGGCGCTGATGTACTCGACATAGTTGTTTTCTTTCGCCGACTGGAAGCGCTGTTGCGTTCGCTCCTCCAGTGGCCAATGGAAGCGAGCAGCGAAGCGGCTGGCGCGGATCAGGCGCGAGGGATCCTCTACGAATGCGTAGTTATGCAGGACGCGGAGAAGCTTGGCTTCTATATCAGCCGCCCCATTGAACGGGTCCAGCAGCAGGCCGCGAGAACCAGGATTCAGTGATAGCGCCATGGCGTTGACCGTAAAATCGCGCCGGCGTAGATCTTCGATAATCGTGGCAGGCAAGATGAGAGGGTGCTTGCCCGCCTTCTCGTACCGCTCCGTGCGCGCCATGCTGATCTCTGCCCGCACGTTTCCCGGCAAAACCAGGTGTACAGACTTCAGATCGTCATCGGCATAGCCAATCTTGGCTCCGACGCGTTCCAAGTCCTTCTGTAAACGCAGCGGATTGCCCTGCACGGTGAAATCCAAATCGCGGATGGGCAAGCCGCTGATAATGTCACGGATAGCGCCGCCGGTGAGATAAACATTCATATTGGCGGCTCGGGCAACGTCCTGAACCAGAGTGACGGCTTTCTGCTGGTCCGGCGTCAGCCGGATTTCCATCGTGTAAATGTAATCGGCCATGCGTTTTCTAAGAGTTACGCCCCCTGGCCCGCGGAACCACACTTACCTACAGGATCTCCTCAGACACGCCTCTGGGGAAAACCAGTGGCCGGCACCTCGATGTAAGTTACTCTACCCATTAGGCTTAGAGTACATGAGATGGTTTGTGGCAAGCTACAGAAAATAACACAACGTTTACATTTTGGCTACAGGGAACGCACGGATTCACTGTTTTCCAAGGAAAAGTGCGAGAATCCGAGAGGCGGGCTGGCCGAGCCGCCATTCTGACTTGGCTCTGAAGACGATCCCATGCCCTCAACGCACAAGAAAGTAATCGTCCGAAAAATGGATCGGGACTCCGTTTCCGGTTACGTGGCTCCGGCCAACTTTGTGCATGAAGGCAAGCTGGAATTGCTGAACACCGCGGGCAACGTGGTTGGGATCGACCTAAAGGACATTAAGGGCGTCTACTTCGTGCGTGAGTTCAGCGATTCAGAATCACTCAATCGCAAGACCTTCACCAGTCGTCCGCGAACCGAGGGTCTGTGGGTGCGACTCAAATTCAAAGATAACGAAGTGCTTGAGGGCATGATGCCCAATGACCTCACCCAAGCCATTAGTGACGGATTCTTAATCAATCCCCCTGACCTGCGCTCGAACACGCAAAGGATTTTCGTCCCCCGCAGCGCATTGACTTCTCTCACTGTGCTCGCAGTGATTGGGGGCACACACCGGCGGCGTAAGGCCGCTGCCGATGTCAGGCAGGTGCCGTTGTTTGGCGAGTAGGAAGCACGCCTCGATGCCGAAAATGTTCGACAATCCAGAGTCGTCGAACGGAAACTTTCACTGTGCCGCGTCTCTTTACGGACCCAGTTCACTGGAGAAATTAGCATCGTGAAGCCTTCCACACACCTGCTGAGGATCTTAGTTTTCTGCATGTTATGTGCGCCCCTCCCCGCGCAGCGTAAACCCAGCAATGGCAACGTGGTGTTTCCCCCCGAGCGCGTACCCAATCTCGGGAAAGTCAAGCAACTGCTTAAGGACTATCACGATTGCAGATGCCGATGTGGCTGCTACGCCGCCGAGATGAACAAACAAGCACGTCGTGCAATGGCTTTCTTGGAACGTCGCGCAGCCGCTCGGCGACCCAGGGAGAAGCTTGCCATCGTGTTGGACATCGATGAGACGGCGCTTTCCACCTACCAGTTTCGCGAAACGACCGACCTAGGTTACATCCCAAGTCTATTCGATCAGTGGGTGCGGGCGGCTCAGGCCCCTGCGATCGAAAGCACGTTGCGACTATTTCAGAAAGCACGACAGCTGCAGGTGGCCGTCTTCTTCATCAGCGCACGACGAGAGGCCCTGAGGGCGGCAACGCAGCAGAACCTTCAAACACAAGGATATGCCGGTTGGTCTGGATTGGTGCTGCGACCGATGGAGGACAACAGCAGGAGTATCGCAGAGTTCAAATCATCGGCGCGCCAGGGCATAGCCGATCAGGGATATCGAATCATCGTCAATGTAGGCGACCAAGTTAGCGACTTAAGCGGAGAGCCTGCAGCAGAACTGTCAGTCAAGCTGCCGAATCCCTTCTACTTCATCCCATAAGGTCTAAGCACCACGCATCCCGCCTCCTTTACAATCACGCTCTGACCTTAGCGGACTACGCCTATGAAACTTGCACAAATTACCGCTGCTCTCAGCGCACGCCTGGAAAACGGTTCGCCCGACACAGAAATCACGGGCGTCGCCAGAATAGAAGAAGCTAACGCCGGCCAGATCACGTTCGTGGCGAACCGGAAGTATGCTGCAGCGGCCAAGACTACGCGTGCTTCCGCCGTGATCGTTGCCGAGGACTTCCCTGCTATCGCAACGCCTACCTTGCGGTCGAGGAATCCCTATCTGGCTTTTGCTCGAGCTGTCGAACTTTTTTATCAGCCGCCAAAGTATGTGCCGGGCGTGCATCCGACGGCGGTAATTCATCCCTCGGCGAAGATCGGGGAGAACGCGCACATCGGGCCTTACGTCGTCATCGGCGAAAATGTCTCGATCGGCAGAAATGCTGTTCTACTGGCACATGTTGTCATCTATCGTGACGCAACCATCGGCCATAACTTCTTCGCTCACGCACATGCTGTCGTCCGCGAGCACTGTCGCCTGGCAGACGATATCGTGCTGCAGAACGGGGCTGTAATTGGCGCCGATGGGTTCGGGTTCGCCAAAGACGACTCTGGCCACTGGTACAAAATCGTGCAGTCAGGGCCGGCCGTTCTCGAAGACAAGGTTGAGGTGCAGGCCAATGCCTGCGTAGACCGCGCCAGCGTAGGTGAAACGCACATCGCGCGTGGTACGAAAATTGATAATCTAGTGCAGGTCGGACACGGCTCTCGAGTCGGCGAGGACACTCTGCTTTGCGCACAGGTAGGTCTTGCCGGTTCTACCGAGGTCGGGAATAACGTCATTCTCGCGGGTCAGGTCGGGGTTGCCGGACACTGCAAAATCGGTGATGGGGCTGTTGCCACGGCGCAGAGCGGTATTCCCAACAATGTGGAGGCGGGTGCCGTGGTTAGCGGCTATCCCGCGATCGACAATAAGCTGTGGCTGCGCTGCTCGGCGGTGTTCAATAAATTGCCGGAGATTGCGAAGGCTGTAAGCAGTATTCGCAAATGACCGCAACATTCCCGGTCTGCGTGGATGGCTGTTCTTTTTTACGTCGCGAGGATGCGGCCATAGGCATAGGAGGTGTGCCAGGGTGCGTGCTTGTTGCAAGAATGAGATTAGCTTAGCCGCGGTATTTCGCCAGTAAACCACTGTTAATCGCCGCACGTACCTTCGCCATCAAGCACTCGCGGCTGCCGAAGTCTTTCGGCTCGATTGGTTCGTGAAAAATAATTGTCACAGTTCCCGGTCGGATCGAGAATCTTCGCTTCGGCATCACCTCCTGCGTGCCAACAATCGTCACCGGCACCACCGGCACGCCGGATTCCATCGCCAGATAAAACGGTCCCTTCTTGAAAGGCAGTAGCTTTCCGTCGAAGGAGCGGTGGCCTTCGACATAGATCGTCATGTTAATGCCCTTTCGGATCACTTCCGCGGCAGCGCGTACCGCGGCGATGCCTGCCTCCCGGTTCCCGCGGTCCACAGGAACGAGCGAGCCCAGTCGCATGGTCTTTCCCAAAATCGGGTAATCGAAAAGCTCCTTCTTTGCCATGACTGAAGTCCGGCGGGGAATCAGCGGCAGCAGAATCGGCGGATCCAGGTTGGAAACATGATTGGACATGAAAATATACGTCCGGTCTGGATCCAGCCGCTCTATCCCGACCGTCTGCACATCGACGCCAGCCAGGCGCACACCCGTCCATGCGCCCCACATGCCCATGCGATACAAAAAAGTTATTTTACCGGTGAGGAAGGTCCACGGAAAACCGAGCAGCGCGGCAACGGGAAGCGCAGCAGCCCAGAAAGCCAGCATGAGGATGGTGCGGATCACGGGCGCGCGTCTCCGGACACGTGGGATTTGCATGTGAGCCAGGCGGTAGATCCGGTCTTCAACATAATGCTGCATGTGGGCATCATGCTTTGGCAGGCACAGCGATTGGATTCTCACCCGAACTGTTTGTTGATGAACCCCCGGCCAGCGCTTTCAGCCGCTGCGGCAGCTTCTCGTAGATCCCCCCAAAGCCGCCGTTAGAAAGAATTGCGATCACGTCGCCTGGACGCATTTCCGGGGCAACCATCTGCACGATGGAATCCACGTCGGATATGACGCGCGCGCGGCGTCCGTGCCTTTCGACCTGGGTTGCAACGGCGGCGAGGTCTAGCCGCTCATTCTCCGGAATTGCGTCGGACTTGAAGATGCCCGCAACTACGACTTCATCCGCCAGAGCGAGGCTTGCGGCTAACTCGTTCTGCAGCACATTGCGCCGCATAGTATTCGATCGTGGCTCCAAAATTGCCCAGAGGCGGGCGTCAGGATATCGCGAGCGGAGCGCACTCAACGTGCCAGTGATCGCCGTGGGATGGTGCGCGAAGTCGTCAATGATCGTGATGCCGTTCACTTGCGCCTTCACCTCTAAACGGCGCCTCACACTCTTGAACGTCTTCAGCGCGGCGCCAATCTCATCTTTGGAGATGCCATAGCCCCCAGCCATTGCAGCCGCTGCCGTGGCGTTCCACACGTTGTATTCACCCGCCAGAGAGAATTCGAATTCAGCCCAAGGCTCGCCATCGCGTAGCACCGACCAACGGGTTCGCGAAGCTTCCAGACTCAGATCAGTAACGCGCCAAGCGGCTTTCAGGCTGGAGCCATAGCGCTCCACAGGACAGAACGCCTGACTCACACAGTGCTCGATGCTCTCGCCATGTTCGAAAGCCACAATGCGCCCCCGACGCGGCACCAGGTTTACCAGTCGCCTGAATGCGATTTCTACAGCCTCCAGATCCTTGTAAATATCGGCGTGATCAAATTCGACAGAGGTGAGAATGATCGAATCTGGAAAGTAGTGCAAGAATTTAGGGCCTTTATCAAAGAAAGCCGTATCGTACTCGTCGCCTTCGAGAATGAAGTACTTGCCCTGACCCAGCGCGAAGCTGCTGCCGAAGTTCTCAGCAATACCGCCGATTAGAAACGAGGGCTGGTGTCCCGCGGTATGGAAGATCCAGGCCAGCATCGAAGTCGTCGTCGTCTTGCCGTGAGTCCCCGCAATAACGAGCACTTCTTTACCGCGCAAAAACTCATCGTGGAGGATCTGCGGAAGTGAACAGAATGGAATGTGTTCATCGAGAACATACTCAAGTTCTACATTGCCGCGTGAAATGGCATTTCCGACGACCACCAGATCAGGCCGCGGGCTGAGGTTCTTAGAACTGAAAGGTTGTGCCACCGGAATTCCCAGATCCTCGAGGAAGTTCGACATGGGGGGATACGCCGCGGCATCCGAGCCCGTCACCCGGTAACCGCGTTGTTTGAGCATGCCGGCAAGCGAGGCCATGGCCGTGCCGCAGATCCCGATGAGGTGAATCTGTTTCTTCTCTGTCATGATCTCAAGGTGGCCGACGAAACTGCTGCCGGGGCTGTAGCTGCTTCCAGAAATTTCAAGCTAACGGCGTCCCCGCTTACCTGCAAATCCGCTTTTACACCAATTGGCAGGGTAATGTTCTTGCGCGAGACGTGTCCCGAGCGCAAACCAAAGGCTACCGGCACTCCCAGGCTGCCGACCACTCGTAGAATGACTTCCTGGAGGGTATACCCCTGGTCTTTGTGCTGGGTGCAGTCCACCATCTCGCCGAAGATGATCCCACGCACGTCGGCGAACTTCCCTGCGAGTTTCAACTGCATCAGCATACGATCAATTTGAAAAGGCTTGCAGGCGACGTCCTCGAGAAAGAGAATCGTACCCGCCGTGCAGATCTCGTACGGTGTACCCAACGAGGCCGCCAGCATCGATAAACAGCCACCGTATAGAACACCCTGGGCTCGGCCCTCAACTAGAGGTTCTACTCCCGAATCGGAGCCGAGATCGAGATGCCATTCGGACACGCCCGTCAGCGCTGCCTCCCAGGAATGCCCGTCTACGCCATCCGGCAACACGAAATCTTTGGTCACCATCGGCCCGTGAAAGGTGACAAACCCTGCGGAATCCGAAAAGTAGGTCAGCAGCGTCGTAACATCGCTGTAACCCACGAAAATCTTGGGACGGGAGACAATCTTGGTTTGATTAAGGGCTTCCAGAAGATAGTTGGTCCCATATCCGCCGCGCGCGCATAAAACCGCCCGCACCTCATCCCGAGTGAACATTTCTTCCAACTCGCGCGCTCGCCGCTCGACTGATCCGGCGAAATAAAGATCCTGGTCGAGAATGGAATCGAAGTAGAAGGGGTTATAGCCCAACTGCCGCAGCGAGGCGCAACCCCTTTCCAACAGATCACGCTGGATATTGCTGGCTGGAGAGATGATGCCAACTGTGTCTCCCACACGGAGCGCGGGTACCTTGATGCGCGGGCTCTGGGGGCTGTTGGGCATCCGTAATCCAATGTTAAACGAAAAACTCGCCCCGGCAGATAAGCTGGGCCGGGCCGCGGAGAAAGACCTCACCTTCCCAGCGCACGATCTGCACTCCGCCGGGCGTGTGCACGCGAACGGGTGATTCGGCTTTTTTCGCCTCAATGGAGGCCACAGCTGAGGCACACGAACCCGTTCCAGAAGATTGCGTCTCGCCGACTCCTCGCTCGAAAAAGCGGGCTTCGATATTTTGCTTATCTTTGACAGCTACCAATTCCACGTTAATCCCGTACTTGAAGTCATGGTGGCGGCCGATTTCTGCCGCCTCCGCCTGCCATCCCGAGGCGAAGTCGGTGACAAAAACTACGTAATGGGGGTTCCCCATTGAGACCGGAACACCATGCACCTCGCGAAATGCCAGCTTGATCGGAAACTCGTCTCCCACCTGGGTCTCACCCATCGCAATCTCGAATTCGTAACTTGAGCCAGTGCGCGACGTCAGCGTGCAGGTCTTGATTCCCGCCCCAGTACGAATCGCGAGTTTTTCTTTCGCCTCCTCTGCGCTCAGATACGCGGCGACACAACGGGTGCCGTTCCCGGAAATTTCAGCTTCCGATCCATCGGCGTTGAACAGTCGAGCCCGGATGTCCGCATCCTGGGCGGGAAAAAGCCATTCCACTCCGTCTGCACCAACGCCGTTATGGCGATCGCAGATGCGGCGGCTGAAGGCGGCGAGATCCGCGGGGGCATGCATGCCATCAATCAGGAGAAAATCATTGCCGCAAGCACTGGCCTTGACGAATGGAATAGCAGAGGAGGAAGGCATCATTCGTGCTCGGTACTGCCGAGTGATCTGACGCTAGAAAAGACTTGAGACTGGTGTAATCGTCTTCGGAGCGCATCGTGCTCGGGACGAACACATTCAACCTCGAAGACAACCCTGGAGTGTCCATCCGTCGAAACGGCGTGAACCTGCTGCATGGCAAGTTTTTCCTCATCCAGGATGCGGTTTAGCTCACCCAGAAGAGCTTCCGTGCTTGGCCCCGTCACCTCGTAGGTAAAAGCCAAGGCTTTCAGCTGGAAATAAGCTTCCATTTTGCCCAGCAACGCCAGCGCGATCAGAATAACTACCGTGGCAAAAACTGCTGTGACGTAGAGACCGCCGCCCGCCGCCATGCCGACCGAGGCCACAACGAACAGCGTGGCTGCGGTGGTGAGTCCGGTGACTGAGCCGCGCGAATGCAAAATGGATCCGGCTCCGATGAAGCCAATACCTGGAATGATCTGCGCTGCCACGCGCGTGTGGTCACCTCCAAACCCTCCGGCCAGTTGATCAGACAATAGGGTGAACATGGCGGATCCGAAACAGATGAACATATTGGTACGCAGGCCGGCAGGTTTGTGCCGGAGTTCCCGCTCCAATCCGATGATTCCACCCAGGATGGCTGCCACCACGAGACGCACAATCGTGGATGAAATGACAACTCCCATTTCATGGCGAAGCACGTCCATGGCGCTTTGAATCGTATGCATGTTTTTTCCGGCGGGCGAGTGGATTTTATCACCGGGAAACAGACCCTTGGCCACATCAGCGCATTCAGTTAACACGGCCGATTACGGCGAGGGGCGGCGAGCGCGATAGATCGTTGCCGGAGGCTGACCCGGTACCTGTACCTGGGCCACGGCCGATAGGGTTTGCCGCCCCACCGCGTTAGAGACCGGATCGCCGGCAATGGCTATCACGTAGTCGGCATATCGGCGCGGGTCCGCCAAGGCCTGCTCCCAGATCCCTTCTGGGTCGGATGGCCGTCTCCAGGTACGGTGGTTGCCTTCGTTGATCACGCGGCGCAGTGGGATTCCGGCTTGTTGGAGTGCGCCAACATGGTCGCCTAGGTACATCAGCAGTGTGGAATCGGGTGGCAATTCCTTCAGCTTGGCTGCCAACTCAGATTCGAGGGCTATGCGCGTGCGCGAATTTACCCATGCCTCGCGAAAGCAGACCGGCTGCGCCCGCCAGATTGAATTGTAACTTCCTGCGACGACGAGCAGAGCCGTCACGGAAATCCCGATTTTTGCGGTCGTATTCCTTGCGAACGCCCCCACCACGTACCCCGCTAGCACCGAAAAGACGGCGAATGCCGGCAGTAATTGCACTCCATACCGGACGTTGTAATAGGAAAACGGCCACCACACTGGAATGAATATGGGCACGCCGCCATACGCAATCGACAGCATGTAGAAGGGCAGGGGCGCCCAGAGCAGCAAAACGGGAGCAAGGCGCCGAGCCAATATCGCGATCGCGAGGCTTCCTGCCACTGCCGACGGGAGCCACAGCTTCTGCCAATTGCCTTCAGCCACGTTCAGTTCTGCGGATTTAAGAAAATACCTGCTCGACACATACAAATTGTGAGACCCGGGATGTGGAGGTGAGCCAGGAGTGGCCGAACGCTGCTCGATAGCCCGCGCCGAATACGGGCCGTTAGCGAACTCCAGCGGGTTACGGTAGATGATGGCGTTATATGCCAGCCAAAAAGCCGGGACTGCTGCGATCACCAGAAGGAATTTCCGCGCGGTCCTCGGCAGTTGCAAGTTGCCGCGGTGCGTGACCCTGAACGCCATCAGCGAAGCCGCGCCAGCGATCACTAGTGCCGCAAACCATCCGTCGTAACGCGTGAGTTCGGCTCCTGCCAGAGAAAAGCCGCACTTCATCAGAGAATGCGACGGTGATGATTGCCCCTCATTTCTTCGCGCAGCCTGTTGTGCAAACTCATTGAAGAACACTATCGCCCAGATAAAGAAAGCTAGATAGAGCGGTTCCGTCATGGCTATAGTTTGCAGATAAATCAGGTTGGGATTCGCAGCGTAAATGAGAGCAGCAAACCAGCCTGCCAGGCGCGCCGCGGTATCCGGCTCAGAAGGGAAGGCGAGGGCCCCCCGCACCAGTCTCAAAATCCCGACCGCGCCAGCGACGTAGGCGACCATGGACGGAATCGATCCTCCCAGCCCCGTGCGCCACATCCAACTCGAAAATAGGAACGGGATTGTCAACAAATGGGGCAGGGGTAGCCAGACGGTGCCGAGTTGCAGCAGTCCAGGAGTACAGGAGTCGAATACGCGGCGGGCGATGTTGATATGCGCAACGGCATCGCCGTACAGCAACACGTCGCCGTGCCGAAAATAGATTGAGAAGGAAACGAGAGAGCACAGGCCGGTCAACACCCCGACCCATACGGTCTCGCGGTGCCACCCGCGACTGGCCTGCGGAATCATTCCAGATGAGTCAGTTCTCGGAAGACCTTGAAGCGCGCTTCAATTTCTTCACGGCCCAGCGACTGCAGGCGTTCCGTCCCGAAACGCTCCACTGCGAACGATCCCATTACCCCGCCGTAGAACAGCGCCCGCTTCAGCACTTCGCGAGTTAGCTGTCCCTGGGACGCAATGTAGCCCATGAAACCACCGGCAAAAGAATCCCCCGCACCGGTGGGGTCTTGTACCTCTTCGATAGGGAGTGCGGGTGCGCGAAAGGGATGCGACCCGACGCCAAACGCGCCTTCGCGGAAAAAAATTGTAGCGCCATATTCGCCGTGCTTGATGACCAGTGCTTGTGGTCCCATAGCGAGCACTTTGCGCGCCGCTCGCGGCAGGCTTTTATCGCCGGCCAGCATCTTAGCTTCGCTGTCATTGATGAGGAGCACATCGACCAGCTTCAATGTCTCGGCCAACTCGCGCGGCGTGCGCTGAATCCAGTAATTCATCGTGTCGCCGCCGGTCAGACGCACATTGTCCAGCTCCAGCCGTACAGCTGCCTGCAAGTTCGGCTGGATGTTACCTAGAAAAAGGAACTGCGAGTCGAGGTATTCGGGCGGGATGCGCGGCTGGAACTGCTCGAAGACATTCAGCTCGGTGAAATCAGTTTTGGCTTGGTCCAGATTGTCCAAATAATGTCCACCCCAGCGGAAGGTTTTGCCCTTTGCGCGATCGATTCCGCGGATATCAACACCACGCGCTTTCAAAGTTTTCTCGTGCTCAATGGTGAAATCGTCTCCCACCACCGCAACCACGCGCACTTCGCTGAAGTAGCTGGCGGCCAAGGAGAAGTATGTGGCTGATCCGCCCAGCACGTTTTCCACCCGCCCCGAGGGAGTGGCAATGGTGTCGAATGCGATGGAGCCGACAGCCAGAATACTCATGCGGTCTCGTGGTCCAGGTACTTGCCGATAATCAGCTTGAGTTTTTGGCGTGTGACCGCGGGAATTTTGTCGTGCTCAGTCAAAATTGCATGCGCCAGCGCGGCACCACACTTGCAGGCTCGCGATTTTGGCATCGCTGCTACAGATGCGCGCACGACTTTGGTCGCGTTATCCGCATTTTTTAGGAGCACGGCCACGATCTGATCCACTGTGACCGAGTCATGATGCGGATGCCAGCAGTCATAGTCCGTAACCATGGCTATCGTCGCGTAACAAATTTCTGCCTCGCGCGCCAGCTTGGCTTCCTGCAGGTTAGTCATGCCAATCACGTCCATGCCCCAACTGCGGTATACATTCGATTCCGCCCTGGTAGAGAACTGCGGACCCTCCATGCACAAGTATGTGCCGCCACGTTTGCCGATGACACCTACTTTCTTGCAGGCCTGTTCCACGACGCAGGCAAGTTCCGGACATACAGGGTCCGCAAACGCGATGTGGGCGACAATGCCGTCGCCGAAAAATGTATCCGCTCGATGGCGTGTGCGGTCGAAAAACTGGTTCGGGATCATGAATTCCAGGGGTTTGTGCTCTTCCTTGAGTGAGCCTACTGCGGACATTGAAATGATCCGCTCCACTCCAAGCTGTTTGAAACCATGGACGTTGGCCCGGAAATTCAATTCACTTGGCAGGATGCGATGGCCGCGCCCATGGCGTGCGAGGAACGCAACTTTGTGTCCTTCGAGGATCCCGAGCACATAAGCTTCAGAAGCATCCCCGAAGGGCGTTTGCAAGCAGACTTCCCGCGTTTCCGTGAACCCGGGCATGTGATAGAGCCCGCTACCGCCGATGATTCCAATTTCCGCTTCCGGCAAAAATCCCCCTGCGAAGAAGACTGAAGAATGCAAGCTCGTGATTATACAAAAGGCAACTCACTTGCTTGCGGTGGCAGCTCCGAACACCTCTTGCTCCACCTGATCGGTAGTCGTCTGATCCAGGCTCTCGCTCACCAGTACCGTATCCCCCTGCACATCGATCACAATCGGGCCCTCTTCCGTGAGCCACACGTGTTTGCCAGTTAGAGGCTGTGTTTTGTCGTCATGATTTGCGGACCTCTTATCGTGTACTGCGACCAAGTGTAGGTACTTGTAGCGCTTGGCGAGTGACTTGGCGTACACGGCGGCAAACTCCGCCGCTCTCTCGGCATTCGACCAACGCGATACGTACAGTAATCCGAGCGGCGCCGTGGGATCTCCCTTCGGTCGAGCCGCGTAGTAATACCCGCCACGCCAATGTGGGTATAAGCGCTTCGAGGTCTCCGCGCCTGCACATTCGTTGATGAGTACTGCCACATCGAACTCACCAATGGCTCCGACATCGAAGCGTTGGTAGTTCTTGAAGTCGCGAGCGAAGTCGGGCAGGCGCATGGGCTCGATGCGTTCACCGGAGAGATAGGTTTGCGGCTCCATGATCTGACGTGTACTGCGCGGAGGATTAGTAAACGCCCCGGCGAAAGCCTTCTCCTTGCCACCCTTGGTCAACAACTCGGCCTCGAAGTCCAGCCCATAGCGATATGCAAAAATGATGGCTTCCTTCAGATAAATTGGCGCGTTCTGGAACTGGACCGAATCGGCGGTACCCACGAGCATACCAGCCTTAAGCGCCTCGACCATCTGCGGTGAGTCCAGCAGCGATTGCCCTGTAGGCGCAAGCGTGTAGTCGATCAGCACAACCATTGCCTGTCCTTCGACCACCGCCTGTCGAGCGGCTGAGATCTCGTCGCTTTCGATATCTGCCGGGGTGGGATCCTTCTTCTTCTCCAGATCGGACATGCCAGCCTTCATCCATTTTTCCAATCCAAACGATTGGTCTTGCAGCGCATGGGTCAATTCGTGGGCGAGCACGGGCTGCTGCTGCTCGGGGTCGATCCAGTCCAGCAGGTTGACGGTTTTTGTCTTGGGATCGTAATAACCTGCCACCTGCTCCCGTAGAAGAGCCACAAGGAACGTTTGCAGATTGAAGTCGCGGGGTAACAATCCAAACTTCTTCAACACCAATTCCGACCGCCGCAGCCGTTGCGCATCCTCGTCCTCGGCCATGTGCTTTTCGATGTATGCAACTACTTCATCCCGGCGGGTCAGGCGACGCTTCACTTCATGACGGATCGCAAGCCCGGTATCCTTGCTGGCAAACTTCAGGATTTCGTCGACCGAACGAAAGAGTTCCTCGGCCTCTTTGGACGAGATTTTGTGCTCGGTCTCGGCCTGGGTGGTGCTGGCGGATTGAGAACTCTGCCCTTGTGTGGCACGGTCACTCTTGCCCGCGGATTTTTGATTCTCAGAAGGTCGTGAGTCCTCGCCCGAAGTCTGCTGCTGTGAGATGGCGGAAGTAGGTTGGGGCTGAGCCGGCTGCCCCCAGATCGTCGCGCCCAGCAAGATGAACAATACGCCTGTGCAAAGCGTGGCCCAGAATTTCCGATAAAATTTCTTCAAGCTTGTCATAGGTTTTACTATGTTCGAAGCCGATCCTCGCACCGCTGCCGCCGCCTATTTCCGCCAAGCCTACGAGCAGCAAATGGCGGGAGAATACCAGCAGGCTATTGAGTTCTACACCCGCTCCATCGAGGCCTTCCCCACCGCTGAGGCCTACACATTCCGTGGCTGGACATATTCTTTCCTCGGCGATTACAACCGCGCTATCGCTGAATGTTTGGAAGCGATCAAGGTGGATCCCGAGTTCGGCAATCCTTACAACGATATCGGGGCCTATCTGATTGAACAAGGAAAATGGGAGGAGGCTATCCCCTGGCTTGAGAAAGCTACCGCGTGCGAAACGTTACGAAGCTCGCGGCTATCCCCATTTCAATTTAGGCCGCGTGTACGAGCACAAACACGATTGGGAGAGGGCGAAAGAGTGCTACGCGCAGGCGTACGCGCTGGAACGGACATATCTGGTGGCGTTGGTGGCGCTGAGGAGACTACGGGCCATGTTCAACTAATCCTTTTCGCCGCGGATGTCCGCGTATTCGCGCAGAGAATGGCCGCCGCGATCAGCGAGATTTAATGTTCTTCCGGCATTGTTGTGCACTCCCCAACTCGTTTGCGGGTTTGCCCTTCGAAAGCATCTGTGTTTATACGGAGGCGAAGAGAGGATTTGCCTAGGCGTGATTAATAAAACTCGCAACCCAGTTTCCTGCCTCTCTAGTCCCCAAGGCTCCGCCGATGTCCTGCGTCGTCTTCTTCTGGCGTACGGCTTCCAGCACTGCGGCTTCGATCCTTTCCGCTTCTCGCGCCAGCCCGAGATGATTCAGCATCATGGCGGCAGTCAAGATCGCGCCAAACGGGTTCGCAACGTTCTTTCCCGCAATCGGCGGTGCCGAACCGTGCACCGGCTCAAACATCGATGTCTTTCCTGGATGGATGTTGCCGCTCGCTGCCATTCCCAGCCCACCCTGTAGGCCGGCAGCTAGATCGGTGATGATGTCTCCGAACATGTTGTTTGTCACGATCACATCGAACTGCCGCGGGTCGCGCACCATCTGCATGCAGAGCGCGTCCACGTACATGTGTTCGGCCTTGATCTGCGGATATTCGCGGCTCACTTCCTTGAACACGCGCTGCCAGAGTCCGTGCGCATAGGTCATGACATTGGCTTTGTCCGTCATGAGCACTCGTTTACGCGGGCTGCCGTCCTGCTTCTTCTGGCGCTCGCAGTATTCGAACGCATAGCGAATCACGCGTTCGACGCCCTTGCGTGTATTGATATCCTGCTGCACCGCGATTTCGTCCAGCGTGCCTTGCTTGAAGACGCCACCGACATCTACGTAAACGCCTTCGGTATTCTCCCGCACAACGACAAAGTCGATGTCGTTCGGTTCGATTCCTTTCAGCGGACAGAGCGCTGCATCGAGCAATCGGACCGGTCGAACGTTGGCATAGAGATCCATCTTGAAGCGCATGCCCAATAGAATTTCTTTGGCGTGGATATTTGAAGGCACTCGCGGGTCGCCGAAGGCGCCCACTAGGATGGCATCGAAATCACGTCCCAGCATGGCGAAGCCGTCTGGCGGAATCGTGAGCCCGTCGGCGAGGTAGCGTTCGGCGCTCCAGTCGAATTGTGTCATCTCGACGGGGGCACCTGTGGCTTGAATTACTCTGACGGCCTGGGGAACTACCTCCCGTCCAATGCCGTCTCCAGGAACGATTGCAATGCGTTTTTTTGTGCTCACGGCTGGAAAGGTAACACACCGAGATGTGCCATGTGTCCTCGAGGCTTCGCTATAATCAATAGATTGAGATGAGCGTAACGGCCCTAACCGAGAAACTAGATTCCAACACCATGCGCACGGCGGAGTACCGTGGTGCAACAAGTTTCGCTGTGTACTCCGATGTGCCCTCAGAATTCTTAGCTCTGCTCTCTGGTTGCGGTGTCTACGACCTAGGCTGGCGGGCGAAGATCGTGCTTACTGGCAAGGACCGCGTTCGCTGGCTCAATGGCATGGTCACGAACAATGTCCGTGACCTGAGTGTCGGCCAGGGTGTCTATGCCTTTCTGCTGAACCCGCAGGGGCACATTCTCGGCGATCTATATGCCTATAACCGGGGCGATTCCTTGCTGGTGGATACCGACCAGTCGCAGTTAGCCAAATTGCTCGAAATTTTCGATCACTACATCATCATGGATAATGTGGAGGTCACCAACATCAGCGAGAAGCTGACCTCAATCGGCGTCGCGGGACCGAAATCGAGGGTCTTGCTCATTGCCGCAGGATTGCAAGTACCTGAACTCAAGCCTTTGCAGTTCGCTGACGTTGCGTGGCAGCAGGTTGGGTTAACGATCGTTCGCGGCGAGAATGAGAAGCGCGAATCTTACGAGATCTGGCTTGCCCCGGAAAATGCCAAGCAAGTTTGGGAAGCTCTCGTCAATACAGGCGCCAAACCTGTCGGCACCACTGCCCTCGATCTGTACCGTGTCGCGTTGGGGATCCCCAAGTATGGCCAGGATATTCGCGACCGCGACCTGCCACAGGAAACCGAACAGACCGGCGCTCTCCATTTCAGTAAGGGCTGCTACATCGGGCAGGAGATCGTGGAGCGGATCCGTTCGCGTGGCAACGTGCGCCGCAAATTCACCGGCTTTCTGATTGACGGGCCTTTGCCTGCGGCGGGAACAAAGATTCAGTCCGCAGGAAAGGATGTTGGCGAGATCACCAGCTCGGCTTCACTGCCTGGCGCGGCTGGTGAGCGCGCAGTCGCCCTGGGTTACTTGCGCCGCGAAGCGGCAATGCCCGACAAAGAATTGCAAGCTGGCAACGCGCGGGCGACAGTGACTCAATTGCCATTCGAAGTCATCAACGATTAGAAGGAAAAAGTTATGGCCCAGAAGAAAGAAGACTCTGGTTTCACCATTACCGACCGCCGGCTGTTCACGCCCGAGGGAGAGCTTCGTAGCGAAATCCCCGAAGACGCGCCTCCAAAGCCCGTGTCGGAGCCCGCGCCCGGCAAACAAACTGCAACAGCTCCCGATCCCAACATGCCGCCGACCCCTTCCGCTGCCGAGCAGAAGGCGCAGGCCGACGCATACCGCAAGTCCTCCAAAGATCTGGATGCGCGTGTCGAACTCAGCGGCCATTCGGCGAAAGAACTCGAGATGACTTTCGAGCGATTTCTGGCCTCCCTATACATGAGTGCCATGATGCAGCTCGGCCTCATGCACGAGGAAGGCGAGCAGCCGCACGTTGACCTGGTGGGCGCGCGCCAGACCATCGACACGCTCGGACTGCTGTCGGAGAAAACCAAGGGAAATCTCACCTCGGGCGAAGAAAACTTCCTGCAAAACTGTCTGTACGAACTACGCATTGCTTACGTGGAGGTCACGAATGCGCTAGCCCGCCCGCCCCAGGCTCCTGGCGCAGCTACCGGAACGACAGGAAGATGAAGGCGAAGCTCACGGTGCTGGGCAGTGGCACATCCATGGGTGTGCCCACCATTGGCTGCACCTGTGCCGTGTGCCGATCATCCGATCCTCGCGACTGCCGCACGCGACCCTCGGTCCTCATCGAGTACGGCGGCAAGTTTGTCCTTATCGACACCACTCCGGACTTCCGTGAACAAGCCATCCGCGAGGGAATCCGACAACTCGACGCGGTACTTTACACGCACACTCACGCGGATCATATTCTGGGCCTTGACGATTTACGGCCCCTTAGCTTTCACCACGCCAACGGGATCCCGCTCTATGCGCGTCCCGAAGCGGCTGAGTTCCTGCGTAATATGTTTCGCTACATTTTCGACGCCGATTACAAATTTGGCGGTATTGCCAAAGTAGAACTGAACTCAATTGATGGCCCCCTGGACCTTTTCGGTGTGCGTTTCGAACCGGTGACTGTGATCCATGGTGACTCCGAGATTTATGGGTATCGGGTTGGTTCAGCCGCTTACCTAACGGATTTCAGCGAAATACCGGAAACATCATTCGCCCAATTGCGGGATTTGGACGTTCTTTTCCTGGACGCGCTGCGCTACAAGCCGCACCCGACGCACTCGACGGTGCAAAACTCGCTGCACATCGTGGAGCGTGTAAAACCGCGGCGTGCGTTTTTCACCCATATCTGCCACGACCTGCCGCACGAAGCCACGAATGCTACATTGCCCGACAATGTGCGGCTGTCGTACGACGGGATGAAACTGGAATTCGAGATTTAGGAACAGCGGCCACGGATTGGCACGGAGAGCGCGGATTGAGACTGAGAGAGCATTGAACACTAGGGCCAGACGCATTCGTCTGGGCGGGTGAGCGTCGCCATCGGGTTTGAGGAGCTGCGGCTCGGCCGGACAGGTGAGGGCCCTACCCTACGTGGAGCGCCGGACCATGCAAGTCTTTCGCAAACTCGAAGACATTCCCGCTGATTTCGGCCGCACTGTCCTGAGTGTCGGAAACTTCGACGGCGTGCACCGCGCCCACATTCACGTCATCAACGAAATGGTCCGGCGCGCACAGCAGCAGCATGCCAAATCGATACCAGTAACATTCGAGCCGCATCCCATGCGCATTCTTCGCCCCGACGCCGGGCTGAAGCTGCTCACGCCAACTCTGGAGAAATTGCGTCTGCTGGAAGGTACCGATCTCGATGCCGTGCTTCTGCTCCCATTCACGCGTGACCTTTCCCTCATGCCGCCGCACCAATTCGCCCGTGAAATTCTCAAGGACCGCCTCAGAGCCCGTGAGATCCACGAAGGCTACAACTTTCATTTCGGCCACAAGGCCGAGGGCAATGTCAGCATGCTCAGCGAATTTGGTCGTCAAATGGGCTTTGACGTGAAGGTCTACCCCGAGATGAAGCTGCGTGGCGAATCGGTCTCGAGCAGCCAAATCCGCAAGCTGGTCGCTAATGGTTGTGTGAGCCGGGCGCGACATCTGCTCGGTCGTCCTTTTAGTATCTTGTCGACGCCTGGGCGGGGGCGGGGCTACGGCGCCAGATACACGGTGCCCACCATTAACTTAAGCCGTTACGAGGAACTTGCGCCCCAGGATGGCGTCTATATCACTCGGACTCGAGTAGCTCAGGAATGTTTTGATTCCGTAACTAACATTGGCAACCGCCCGACCTTTGGCGCGGAATCGTTTGCGATAGAGACCCATTTGCTCAACTTCCATGCCATTGAACTCACTGCCGAAACCGAGGTTGAAATTTATTTTCTGGAACGCCTTCGGGATGAAATCAAGTTCCCATCAGTCGACGCACTGCGTGAGCAGATTGCGAGAGATGTAAAGAAGGCAAGAAGGTATTTTCATCTGCTGAAGTTGCGGCGGTAGGGACGCGACGGCCCTATTTTTCGAATCACGAAGGACACGAAGAAACAGGAAGAATCTTGGACAAGATTTTCAATTGCCAACTCGCAATCAACAATTGAGAATCTTGCCTATGGCTACCAGCCTCACCCTGACCCTTTCCCAGATCACGAGCGCGCAACGCCGCACCCTTATCGCCGCTGCCCTGGGCTGGATGCTCGACTCCTTCGACGCCATGCTGTACGCGCTCGTGTTGGCGCACATCATGCGCGACCTCGATATGAGCAAAGCTACCGCGGGCCTACTCAATAGTCTAACCCTGCTGGCGTCAGGCATCGGGGGCGTGTCATTCGGATTCATCGCTGACCGTATCGGGCGCAAGCGCGCGCTGATGCTCAGCATCTTGACGTACTCGGTTTGCTCGTTTGCTTCAGGTCTATCGACTTCGGTGCTGATGCTGGCCGTATTCCGTTTCATTCTCGGGCTGGGCATGGGCGGTGAGTGGAACACGGGCGCCACCCTCGTTGCTGAAACCTGGCCCACAGAATTGCGCGCCAAAGCGATTTCTATCGTGCAAAGCTCATGGGCAGTTGGCTACGCATTAGCCGCATTGGTCGCCGGGGTCGTCCTGCATTATGCGGATTGGCGCATGGTTTTCTTCATAGGTATCCTACCCGCCCTGATGACACTATGGATTCGGAGCAGCGTGCCGGAATCCGCAATGTGGCAGGAGCACCATCGGCTATCACAAACACGCCTAGCGCAGGAATCCACCCGCGTAGCCGAAGCACAGCAGAAGTACGAACACGATAGCTTCGCGCGCATCTTCCGGCCACCTTACGTCAAAAATACTTTTGCTCTGCTGTTTCTGAATTTCTTCGGCATGTTCGCCTGGTGGGGGTTATTCACGTGGATTCCACCGTATTTGTCATTGCCAGTGGAGAACGGCGGACGTGGTTTTGGTGTAATGGGCACGACGACGCTGCTGGTCGTGCTGAATCTTTTCGGAATGCTCCCAGGCTACACCAGTTTTGGCTGGGTCGCTGACCACCTCGGGCGGCGCAAGTCTTTTATTTGCTATACGCTGCTGGCAGCTCTTGCCGTGCCACTTTACGCTATGGCGCGTCAGCCTGCTGTTCTGCTGCTGATGGGAACAGTGGTGGCGTTTTTCGGCACCGGATTCTTCTCCGGTTCAGGAATCATCGGCAGCGAGATATTTCCCACGAGCGTTCGTGCGCGCGCGCTCGGGTTCACCTACAACGGTGCACGTACGATGAGTTCCGTCGCACCATACATCATTGGCCGTGTCGGACAGGTGAAAGGGCTGAGCTGGGCATTTTACCTGTGCGCCGGCTCGTTTTTGCTCGCGAGCCTCGTGGCAACCCAACTGCCGGAGACGAGAGGAAAGCAGCTCCAATAGATTCCGGGCAGAGGTCACGTATCCGGCAAGCGAGTTCATTGCAGCA
>QIAR01000731.1 GCA_003225595.1 Acidobacteriota bacterium
CAAAACCTCCCAGCAGCTTGCTCAGCGCACGGGTGCCGATAGGTTTTCCTTGGTGATACTCCGCCCAGATGCCATGCTCGATCTTCTTCAGCTCCTCGATTAACTCCGCGCTTGAGAGAGCCATTGCGCTCTGGAGGCGGTCGAAGATATCCCGGATGTCAGCCAACAATAAAGTTGGCAGCGATTGATGCTCTGAACGCGTCCCCCGTATAAAGTTCGATCAGGGCCTTGCGAGCCTTCTCCGGCCAGTCCCCACCAGCGGCGTCGGCGCTTGCAAGCAGGCACTCAGCGCCATCCTGTTGGCGATCGTTGAGCTCATCGGGGATGTCGGGCTCTGCATCCTTTAGGGCGGGCAGTTGTTGACGGATCCAATCCGACAATCGCTTCCGTAAGGGTGCGGCGATTGGTTCGACAGTCCGCTCATGCAACCGCTCGACTTTCTCGGACACCAGCTTGCGTTTCATCCGGATAGGGATGCTCCTATCCGCCACGGTGTCAGCTAACCAGCCAATTCCGGCGATGGCCTTGGGGCAAAATGCCGTGAAGTCCTTAACGTCCTGCTCCGAGCCCTTGCCCACGCAGCGAGTCACCCTGCCCTTGTAGTGGGCCCCCGCATTGAGTACGGCGCGGAGGTTTTCGAATTTCTCCTTATCACCTTTCTTCGCCGCGTCCTGTTCATCCAGGAGCAGTGTCGGGCGCTTCTTCTCAATCCCGCGAAACAGAGCGGCGGCGGTAATGTCAGCAGTCGCCCACGGGGAGCTGACCAGATAACCCACCGTCTCCAGGAGACGGCTTTTAGCGCAGCGCTTCTCAGCCGATGTGATGGCGAGATATGCAGTCCAAATGGCGATCAGATACGCATAGGTATGGGCACACCACAGGGTGACGGCTGTAACCTGCGCTGAGGACAGAATGACGAAGCGACGAATAAACAAGGCGACATCATTAAGGATTGCGCTGCCGGATTCTGCGCCCTCCAGTATCTGCAGCATTGCTTCATCGCCTCGCTCACCGATGAAGTCATCCGGGCCATTCACTCCTTCTACTAACGGGAGCTCCGGCACCACGACATCCGCTCCTTGCTTCCGCAATTGGCGAACGAGCGCCGCGCGGGCCTGCCGTACCTTGGGATTGGTGGAGGCGTTCGCATCGAGGAGAACGTAAGTCTTTCGACCATTATTGGCCCAGCGGAGATCCGCGATCGGCCCGACTTCATCTACCCTCTCGCCGTTTGGGCTCTCCACCCTGCCGATACGCCCGCGCCATCCCCAACAGCCGCCGAGGCCGACTGGCAAAATCTTCCTTCCAGTTCGGATGGACCAGGCGGTTAAGGCCAGCACGCTCTTCTCTGCTTCGACGAAAATCAGGTCCACGCTGGCGTCCGCTAACAGCTCACCGCATCCTGGCGGGAAGAAGAAATGCCGGTGATCACCATATGCGCTGACGTATTTTCTCTTTGCCTTTCCGTCTTCTACCTCTGCGTTATCGCGCCGCACTCGCCCAGTCCAGCGGTGCCCTGTCATCGGGTCCATGTAGGGGAAGACGATGCCGGACATGTCGCCGTAACCGACAATGCCGTATTTCTCGCGCGCCTCGCGGTCGGTGACGCGCTCAATGCGGGCTTGGTTTAGGAGTTCGGCGGTGATGCCAAGACGCGAGAACATCGCCAGGTCCGGCGGAGTCAAGTTGGAATCGCATTGGAAGTCTCCGTTTTTGAGCTCCGGGTACACGTGCGCGTGGCACGGAAGCCCGACATGAATTGCGCAGTTATTCGGGGATCTCAAGTAAGGGAGCCTTTTCGTGTTTTGCTTTTGCAATTTTTCTGATGTCCGTCTTTCCATTTGCCCTCTCTCAACTCAGCGGCCCGCTGCAGGCGAGGCACCGACACCAGATCTCGGCATCTCATCCGGACCCGATCCGACGAGGGGAAATAGCTGATTTGCTGCTGCGCGACACGCATCTCCTTCGCCGAATACAACAAGCACTTCGAGACGAGATAGGTTTTCCCAACTCGAAACTTGCTGATCGACTTCTGATCGAATGCTAGTGCGGATGCTCGCCAAATTTATTTCGGGTACACCTACCTTGCTTGCAAGAGTGTTAAAGCTATGGGAGAAAGTCTTCGCCGGCAGCAGTTGTTCCTCCAGTGCGACGGAGGCGTCACGGAACAACGGTGTCTGGCCGTTCAAGTGGTCAGAGCTAATCCGAGCGACCGCGGCTTCAAGGATCAGGATGTCTTCGATGAATGAAGAGGACTAATGCGAGCCGCAGTTTCTCAATGGCGTCCGTCGCCTTTGGCAGATTGTCTAAGACAAGCGGGTATATGGCTAACATGGTAAGTACGTAGTTGGCTAGAATCAGGAAATCACGCTGGCTGTAAGCTCTGCTTTCGAGAACCGCCACGTTTGCTCGAACCGTGAGCAGGTACAGCAAGTCGCCTTCCTGACGGGCCTGCAATATGGCGCGTTGGATCACTGGCTCGGGGAGCCCCCTCATGCCAGCTCTCACAGTTTTAAGAATCGCATTTGCGATGGCTTCACGAGGGAATGGCGACTGTCGTACCGCCTCCTCGAAAGTCCCTGCCTGCTGCGCGTTTCTAAGCCACAAAGCCACGATTTGCTGCGGTGTCAGGGTGACTTCAATCGCCCTCAGTCGCCGCTGATGGTTCTTCATGCGTCTGCTCCTTCACTGATCTAAAATCAAACGCTTCGATGTCCGCGCCTCCCTTGCAGCCCACGAGCGCCTCTAAATGGGCCAGGCGCTGTTCAGTCCGTCCTTTCTCGAGAGCTTTGAGAAGATTGCCCGCCAGAAATCCAATTGCATTCGCCGCCCGGAGATCAAATGGGCCGCTTCGGATTTTGTTGATGGTCTCCTCCAGCAGAGCGCCCACGTCCGCGACGCTTTTAAGCGGCTTCTGAGTAACCCCTGGAGGCTCAGGCTTCCAACGGCGATTTTTCCTGCCGCCTTGCCGACCGAGCTCTGCAAGTCTCTCTGGATTGGCATGGAAGAAGCACAGGCCACGTTCGACAGCCGGTGCCTGGCAAGGACGGCCAGCCTTCGTGCGAGCCCGACACCAGGCTTGCCTCTGTTTTTTTGCCGATTTGTCTGGCTTAAGGCTGATGGGGGTACTCTCCGTGAAAACCACTTCTCAATGACTTCCAATTTTTTGCTTCAGTTGCCCTACCGGTAGTAGCGTGACACCGCATGTTGCAGGCGGCAACGTGGGGTGTTGCATCGGCAATGTCGGGTGTTTGCAGCGGCAAACGTGGCATGGTGCAGGGGAAAAGCTGTGGCGAGGGAGGGTTTTGATACGGCAAGAAACGCTAATCGATGGTCTGGTTTTGATACGGCAAGAAAGGCTAATCGATCATCTATCTACCGGTAGGTACGCTGCGGCTTAAAATTCCCACGGCGTCTGCTTATCCGAATAAATGCACTCCATTCCCTTTCGGATTTTTTCTTTCAGGTGGGCGGCTAGTTCAGGGTCCTTCTCCCCAATCTCGCCAATCGCCCGGTCGATGGCTTGAGAAACGCTCTGCCGATTGCGGCTATTTGGGCGCACCTTCTTGCGGAATGTGAGCCGATCGCGCTCTTTCTTAAATTCTTCAATCTCCCCCTCTAACCGTATAGCTTCTGCCTCATTCGCCCTTCGCGCCGCAAGAACGAACGGGAGTCGCTCCCTGATGCGATCATCGATGCTGCGGATGGCCTCCCGGTCAAACTGTTCCTGTTCCGGTTCTGATTGCGATTCCAGGTCATCGACGGAGTAGGGGACGAAGGCAGCAGGGCGTTCAAGTGCAACCAATTTATCTGAGTGAATCGAGCGGCCAGCATAGCGGATCAGTTCTTGTAAATATCTCATTCCGATCGAATGCTTGCGAACAGTTGCTTTTCCTTTGTACGAGGTGGAGCAGACATCACCATCAGTCGAGAATTTGTTTGTAAGTGGGCCCCGCTCGGAGGTGAGTAACTCGGGCTCTAAAGCTAGCCTTCTCGCGGCCCGCGACTCTTGCGATTCCGTTTGTTGTAGCGGCTCAGCTTTCGGCTCCTCCGCAGCCGGTGCTACGTCATGCTTAACTGGGATTGCGCTTGGTGCGGCAGATTTGCTGTCATCTGCCAGCGGCTTCTGCGGCACGGGCTGGTGCTTGCTGCTGAGCCTAGCATAAAAATCGGAGACCCGCGCGTCAGGAGTGGCTCTCGGATCGACCGACCCGTCTGCAAAGCTG
>QIAR01000738.1:0-525 GCA_003225595.1 Acidobacteriota bacterium
AAGGCCAAAGATGTGGCCAAGGTCATGTCATTCTATGCACCAGGCGAAAAGTTGTTTGTGTTCGATGTGGTTCCCCCGCGGCAATATGCCGGTTTTGACGCTTACAAAAAGGACTGGGAAGACCTGTTTGCGCAGCTGCAAGGACCAATGACCTTTGACATAAGCGACCTCAACGTCACCACCAACGGCAGCGACCTCGCCTTCAGCCACAGTATTCAGCACGCTACGGGGACGTTCACCGATGGTAAGCCGCTTGATTTGACCGTCCGGGTCACTGATGTTTATCGAAAAACCGATGGCAAATGGCTAATCGTTCACGAACATGTGTCTGTGCCCGTGGACATCAAGACCGGGCAGGGCGATTTGCAATCGAAGCCGTAAACTGTCTCACAAAATGCCGGGAGCCGTTGGCCGAGGCGGGGGTGGGGACGTCAGGGGCTCAAGCACGGCTGGAAAATCTAAGCAGATGTCCTCGCGGGCTGAAGAGGCTGCGGAAAAACTAATTGGAGTGGCTCAACCATGGGA
>QIAR01000738.1:566-3036 GCA_003225595.1 Acidobacteriota bacterium
TGGCGGCACTTACGGCACGGCTGAAGCCGTGCCCTTCCACAAATGTGCCAATCCCCGCATTTTTTCCGCAGCCTGTGAAGCCCGCTCGGAATGACAAGAATAAAGGGCTTAATGGCACCCTTCGGCTTCCCCTTCGAACTTCGCTCAGGGCTTCGGCAATTCAGGGCATGCTCGAAGTCGTGCCCTTCCCAAAACAGAGGTCAAATCGAGTTTTTCCGCAGCCTGTAAAGCCGTCACTGATTTGGAGCGGCTTTCGCGGCCCTGAAGGGCCGCTCTTCCACGGTACTACACGCATCCACGGTGCTGCGCGCATGCGCCAGTTAGTCTGCAGTGTGTGAAAGCCATGCCGCTAACCGGTGATCACTATCGTGTTCTGGCGGGAGGAATTCTGAGGGCTGATGGCTGCGAGCTTCTACTGCGTTACTCCCAGCGTCTGCACGCCCGCGTTGTTTGTGGGCACCAGCGGTTTGGCAATGAAGAAATTGTGGTCGTAGAGATTGCGGTACATGTGCCCCGCAATTTCGGCGGCTTTGGGGCCGTAGGTGGGGCGTCCGCCTTGCAGGAAGACCACGGTCACAATGCGACCCACGTCGGTGTTGGCGTAGGAAGCGAACCAGCCGTAGCGCGTTCCTGCGCGCGAGCACGTGCCAGTCTTGCCAAGGATCGATTCCTCATTGAAGTTCACGCGCAGGTGGCGGGCTGTCCCATACAGCACTGCGCCCGCCATACCATCGGAAATTTCTGGAATCAGCGGAGCAAGGTCAAGATGGCGTTTTACGCGGGGCTGAAAACTGGCCACGTCTTCGGGTGTCGCCGGATGCTGCAAATAGTAGAGTGTCCCGCCATTGGCAATTGCGGAAACGAGCGCGCCCAGTTGCAGGGGCGTCATGGAGATGCCTTCGCCGAAAGAGCACATCTTGCCAACGCCGCCGAGCGTGGACGGAATCTCCGCGTCAGGATAGATCCCAACTTGTTCCCCGGCGATGTTGTAGCCGGCCATCTCGCCCAGTCCATATTGGTGGGCGTAATAGCTCACCTTGTCGAATCCGAGCTGCCGTCCCAGCGCTTCGAAATAAGCGTTGTTGGAGTGGGCCAGAGCTTCGGTAAGGTTCATGCGGCTGCGACGGCCAAGTGCAACTTCCGTGTTCTTGTCGATGAGGCCTTCACTCAACGCCGCCAGTGCTACCGATAGCTTGATAGTGGAGCAAGGCTGCGCGCCGCTGGAGAGCGCGAGCTTCTGATTTACCATCGCCAGAATTCGTCCGCTGGTGGGCTCGATGGCAACCACCGTACCGTTCATGTTGCCCAATGCATCTACAGCGGCCTGGCGTACGATCGGATCTTCGCCGGAAGTGAGATCGCCTTCGGAAATATCCTGGGCGAACGAACTCATGTAGAAACGCTCGTAATAGCGGTGACGCCGGCCTCTGCGGTGCACAACATGCAAACGCGGCGCACGGCTGCGGGCTAGACGACTCATCCGCCTTCTGGCGTGCTGACCCTCACTGATTTTTTGTGATTTGGATTTACGAGAGGTCAAGGGGCGGGTGTTAACGCTGGCGGCGATGCCGCTTTCTTGCAGCAGCAACGCGAAAACTACTATTAGCGCGATTCGAATGATCGGCCGATCCCTTTTTGACATCTAGGCTCTATTCCCCGGAGGCTTTCACCAACTTACGATGCAAGCCGCATGCCAGTGGTACATTGCCACCAGCAGAGTTGCTGCATCCGTCCGATATTAAGGGAGTTGGGTTTGTTGCGCAACCTGAAACTGCATTGTCGAAAAACCCTGGTGCCATCACCTAAGTAGTATTGAACGATAGGCTTTAGCGCGAATCCTACGCGTCATAGTACTTTAGTAATCAAAATCGAGTTTACTTCAACGGTACTCCTATTTTGTGAAAATGTTTTCTCACTTGGAGAAGCCTCGGTGGGATGCCACTTATTTGCCAGATGAGTCCTGGCCAGCTTGCGCCCGTTCCCGGTAGGTCCCGAACTTCTGCGCCACCGGCTTCAGGGTTGGATAAAACTGCACAAACGTGTGTTCGACGGCGGCATGGTCCTCATGACATTGCCAGCAGGCAGCCTTGGGATTAGCCCCGGCTGATTTGGTGTCGTCACCGAAATTGAAGTACGCCCATTTGTCCGGGAACGACGCGTCCTTTACCTCGACTCCCACGCCCATGAAATCTGTCTGATAGTGCCCTCGTTTGTTAATTGATCCTTTGCTCTGCGAACCGCGCTCCTCGACCGCGAACATTGTCTTATCGGGCCATTTCCCAGATTTCAGGAATTCCTGATACGCCCACTGCGGAACAAAGACATTGGTAAACATTTCGTGGCCGCCGGGCGCTGGGCTGTAACTCATCCCAAGGCCAGAGGAGAGGTAAATCCACTCACGATAGTTTTCGGGTCGTAGGAGCTGATTATCTTTTGTGTACTGGGGAACTGGCGAAGTCGAGTCTGGAGC
>QIAR01000739.1:0-3331 GCA_003225595.1 Acidobacteriota bacterium
GTCTGCTTGCGACCATGCCGGACTAGCTCGAGCCGCTGGAAATCTTCCAGAAGCGCTACGGCCCCGCCGCCGAACACTTCCAGCCGCTCTTTGGAATAAGACTTGTCACCATTGGCGAGATAGCTGATCGTGCCTTGCGATCCATTCTCAAACACGAGAGAAATGAAGACGTTGTCAGCACTGTACCGGCCGGGGTTATCCAGGTTGCGCGCATAAACTTCAACCACAGGTGCTTTGGCAATGTACGTAAGGAAATCGACGAAAGGACAGCCCTCGCCGATGATGCGTCCGCCGCCCTGCTCGGGATCGTTTATCCAGTGGTCCGGAAGAATGTATCCAGCGTTGATGCGATAGTGCATCGCAAGCGGCTCGTGAATGGCTGCCAAAAATCTTTTCATGCGCACAGCCATCGGAGCGAAGCGACGATTGAACCCGACCATGAGAAGAGACCGTGACTCCGGCGACGCGTGGTTGTAGGCGCGAACGATGGCGATTAATTCGTCCTCATTCAGGCATAAAGGCTTTTCGCAGAAAACGTGTTTGCCACTGGCGAGCGCAGCAAGCACCTGGGTCGAGTGCAGATTGTGACGGGTGGCGACGACTACGGTATTTACATTCGGGTCGTTAAAGATCTCTGTGTCATCGGTCGTACAATAATGGAACCCGAATTTCCCTGCCGCATGGCGGCTGCGAGCACCCGTGGCCGTGCAGACTCCAATCAATTCGGTTCCGTTCGCGTTCTTGATGGCGGGTAGGAGCGTGCCCTGGGCAAAAACCCCTGCGCCTAATATTCCGATACACACGGACTTGGGCGTTGCAAGTGGAATTAAAGGCCGAGTGTTGGTTGCGACGAGTTCGATACGCTGATTTTGGTTAATTCGCTCGGGATACGTGATCACCACGGCCAGAAAAGGGTCTTTCCTCTGGCCGCTGATGATTTCATAAGCACTCTGCGCGCGTGCAATAGGAAAACGATGCGTAACTAATGAAGTCACATCTAGCTTGGCCTCAGCAAGAAGGTGAAGGAAGGCTTCCATGTTGCGATTCTCGGTCCACCGTATATACCCGATCGGATAGTCGCGGCCCTTCTGTTCATAAACAGTGTCGTAGCGACCGGGCCCGTAGGATCGCGAGATGCGGAAATCGAGTTCCTTTTCATAATAGAGCTTGCGCTGAATGTCCATGCCCACGGTACCGACCGCGACAATCACGGCGCGTTCGCGCGCAATTTCACCAGCAAGATTGACGGGATCACTGCTCGGAGTCTCGGCAGTAATCAGTACCGCATCGATGCCACGTCCTCGCGAGTGCTCGAAGCATAGGTCACGAAATTCGGAGGGGGAAGCACAGGTGGCGTCAGCTCCCAGGCGCAAAGCGAGTTCGCTTCGCTCCGCGACGATGTCCATCCCCAGAACACGACAACCTGCCGCTTTGAGCATCTGAACGCTAAGCTGACCCAGCAATCCAAGACCGATCACCGCGACAAAATCGCCCAGCTTCACATCAGCGGTACGAATTCCGTGCAGACAGACGGATCCCACCGTGGCGAAAGCGGCGTCTTCGAAAGATACGTTAGAACCTTCAGGAAGCTTGGCAACGAGCAGACGGGGAACACAGGCAACTTCGGCGTGGACGGCATATCCTGCGCCCGCACAGGCAACACGGTCGCCAACATTTATGTCGGGAACGGCCTCACCAACGCCGATGACCGTACCTGCACTGCTGTAACCCAAGGCCAAGGGTTGGTCGAGGCGGCTGCGGACCGTCTGCACCGCAGATAAGAATCCATCACGCCGGATCTTGCCGATGACTTCCTTCACCAAGTCGGGACGTGCTTTTGCTTTTCGCAGCAGACTCTTACTCGCAAATTCTGACGAAGCTCGCTCAGTTCCAGCGGAGACCAGTGAGGCGACAATCCGGACCAGAACGCAACCGGGAAGCAGTTGTGGCGCCGGCACGTCTGCAACAGAGATTGCGCCGGTGCTCGCATGCTGCAGTACCTGCTTCATGCCGTGGCTACCTGTTCGGCTTGAAATACCCCGGGTGCTACTCGATTTGACTGGCCATCAAGAAACACCTGCATCCACAATTCAAGCGTCAGAAATTGCCAGATCTGCGTCGACCAGTCATGAGCGCCACTACGATGTTCGTTTACAAAAGAGCGCACGAGTTCCGGTCGGAATAGGGCACGTTTTCGAATCTGCGACTCCGATAGTAGGTCATCTACCACTTCATTAAGATCGTGCTCCAACCAGTAGTCGACCGGAGCGGCAAATCCGGCTTTCGGTTGCGCCAGCACTTCACGCGGCAGAACATCTTGCATGGCCTTGCGAAAAATGTATTTCGTCGTGGGTCGAAAGAATCCCTTGAGCTTGAAGCGTGGCGGCACATTGCAGGCCACAAACTCGGCGAGTTCGCGATCGAGAAAGGGCACGCGAATTTCCACCGATGATGCCATACTCATTTTGTCGTTGTAGGTCAGATTGAGGCTGGCCATAAAAATCTTTGAATCGACATAAAGCATCTGGTTCAGGAAGTCGGCATCTTGGACTTTTTCGAAGCAGGCATGGTGCTGAACGGTAGGATCACTACCTGAAATCTGATCTAACAGTTCGGGCGTATAAAGCCTCGATTTCTGCCTTTCATCAAGATACGTGCAGTTCATGATGAAGCGTTCCACCGGAGACAATGAAGCGCTACGTACCATCTTTCTTGCGAGGCGCATTGTTCCCTTCATCCGATTTCCACGCAGGCTCGGCATATTCATGAGTGCGGGCTCGACCAAGTAGCGCAACTGCGCGGGAATTCTCCGATAGGCCTGCGCCCAGTAATGCGCGGTGTGCTTGCGATAGCCAGCGAATAACTCATCGCCCCCAACGCCTGAAAGCAGAACTGTGGCGTGCTTGCGGGCCTCACGGCAGACCAGATAGGCGGTCATGATCGCCGGATCAGCGGTAGGCTCATCCATGTGCCAGATGAGTTTCGGCAGGAGTTCAGCGACGTCTGGTTCGACGGTGATGCGATGATTTTCGCAACCAAGATGTCGCGCCAAACGGGCAGGTACGTCGGGGTTGTCCAATGTGGATTCGCCGACGCGGTACTTGGAAGGAAAGGTGATCGTGTACGTGCGTACCGGCTGGCGGGCGGCGCGGGACATCATGGCCACGATGCTCGATGAATCCAAACCGGCGCTAAGGAATGCCCCGATCGGAACATCGCTCACCATTCGGGCTTCGACGGAGCGGCGGAAGCGCTCGCGAATCTCATCGCACAATTCGCGCTCGGAGCGGGGGAAGGCTGAGCGGTATGGAGGAAACGTGAGATCCCAATA
>QIAR01000739.1:3350-5196 GCA_003225595.1 Acidobacteriota bacterium
CGGCGGGGAGTTTGCGTACCCCACGGAACATGGTCTTGGGATCTGGCACCCAGAGAAACGTCAGATATTGATGTAGAGATTCCGGATCGATCTCAGATTCAATGCCCGGAACTTCCAGGAGCGCCTTCACTTCCGAGGCGAACGCCAAATGGCGGCCTCGGTGGACGTAGTAGAAGGGCTTGATACCGAAGTGGTCGCGAGCCATGAACAGCGTAGGAGTTCCGGAGCGAAGATCGCAAATAGCAAAGGCAAACATTCCGTTGAGCCGCTGCACGCAGTCCGGGCCGTGTTCCTCGTACAGATGGATAATGACTTCGGTATCGGTGTCAGATGCGAAACGATGGCCATTGCTCTCGAGCTCGCGGCGCAGTTCCGCGAAGTTGTATATCTCTCCGTTGTAGGTGATCCGGACGGTACGGTCCTCGTTNNCCGGTGAGAGATCTATAATCGCGAGCCGACGGCTGCCCAGGCCCACGTAGGAACCATTCGGAAACCTGCGTTCCCATAGGCCCGAATCATCCGGCCCGCGGTGCGCCTGAACGTGCGTCATCCGGCTCAGCACTTCGGTGTCGCCCCAGTTGACCAAGCCGCTTATACCGCACATAGATGAATTAATCCTTTGCCGACCGCAGTTCGTAAATCTTGGCTTTGATGTGAAAAAACTGAATACCCTGAAAGCCGCAGTAGATCAGGCCAGGAACACCATCCAGAAATCCCATACGGAAAAAATATTTGTAAAGGAAAAACACCACAGGCGATCCTGGTATTTCCAGGAATCTTTGTTTGATCCAGCGACGCCGCTGGGCCTGCGTGCCAAAAAGAGCTGGACGGAGCTCCTCCGTGTTGCCTTTTCCATTCAGCCAGACTCTACTCTCCCAGTTGGAATATTGGTCGTGCTTCTGAATGTACCGCGAGAGTGACTCCACGTTGTAGTGAATGAGTGGGTTCTTCAGTTTCGCAGTTGAGCCATCGACTAGGACGTGTTCATGCACTTCCATGTCTGCCATGGACGAGTCTTGGTCTTTCAGGCGGCACTCATAGTGTCCTTTGACACGGCGGAACAAAGATAATTTCCAGAAGCTGGCTTCGCCATGTCGGAGCATACGGCCGAGAAATGAAATGCGCAGCGAAATGTAGTAGCCATCAAATCTGGAATCCCGGATGGCCTGCCTGATCTCTTCTGCGAGTTCGGGAGTGAGAATCTCGTCGGCATCGAGCAGCAGTACCCAGTCATACCTGAAGGGGAGCGTCTCCATCGCCCATTGACGCTTTTTGGGCCAGCCACCCTGGTAATGGAACTGCACTGCCTTCACGCCGTTTGTGCGCGCGATTTCGATACTTTCATCAGTGCTTTGAGAATCGATAACGTAGATGTCGTCGATGCCGTGCAGGGCCGCCAGGCACCTGGGCAGGTTGTGCGCTTCGTTGCGCACAGGAATGATCACGCTCACAGGAAGACTGCCCACGGTCCTTACCTTGTCCACCGGATTCGCCTTTTTTTCAAGGTGCCGTATCATGCGGTCTTCAATTCACAGATGTAGCTCGCACCAACGCTGAAGCACGTAGAGCGACCAGGGCCGGGACCATGACGTAGCACCACGCAGGAAATTTTCCCAAACGTCCCGTACGCCATTGTCGGTCAATAACATCCCGAGCGGACCGGCTGGGATTTCCCGCAAGTTGGCTTCGACGCCCGCGCGCAATTCGTCCCGCAGCCAGTGCTCAAAAGGTAGAGTGAAACCTCGCTTCCGCCGACGAACGATCTGATGCGGCAGAGCGTTACCGACCGCACGGACCAGCAAGGGCTTCGGAATTCCATTCATTTTCCACGGACCTGGCAAGGCAA
>QIAR01000739.1:5281-5595 GCA_003225595.1 Acidobacteriota bacterium
TAGGAAACTCGATTGATCGGGTCCAACGAAGTCGCGCGGCTGAGGTTCTCCTTCAAAGACGCGTTCGCTCGTCCAAGGGCCTCAGCATCAGGATCGGCGACCAGGCGTTCGCGCTCAGGCGGCGTGAACAGCATTCGCGACAAGAAGTATGGATGGAGCAGATTGCCGTTCTCCCGAGCAAGCGCGGCAAGTTTTCGGTTCTGATCGTTGGACGATGCTATAGAAGCAAAAATGCTGCCGAGAGGCTGCCGTGCCGCCTGAGGCACATGCTGCCAAAAGCCGGCGAAACGCTCCATCCGAGGCACGGTGCGGAA
>QIAR01000232.1:0-9221 GCA_003225595.1 Acidobacteriota bacterium
GCCCTCCCCCAGAACTGCTCAGCAGTAGATTAGGCTGCTTCGTCAAGCTCGTGAATAGCACGTGCGTGCTAAAGGGAGTCACAGCACAGTGTGTCGCCGGATCGCTATGCCGCTTCCTTCCTTTTGCGTAAGCGTACGCCCGAGACCGCCCCGCCTGCTCTTTGTTCCGATGGGATTGTGAGCGCTATGGGGATATTACGCCAACAATACCCGGCCAGCAGCTTCCGGTTGCGTCCAGTCTTGGCACTTTGCCAGGACTGCCGTACTGTGCTCTAGGCAGCTCTAGCTACGATCTCCCTTCACGGTGTCTAACCCTGCAGGCGTTTTTCCGCTGCAAAAACAGCAAATCTGCTCGTTCTTTACATCTGATCGAGTATCCCGATTGAAAAAGGAGGCGCCATGCGCTGGTGCAAAATCGCTGTTTGCGTCTTGGTAGCAGCGTCCCTGGCTGTCGGGCAATCTTCACGTGAGGCGAAGGATTCCGCCGAGCAACTGCCCGTGACGCGAGTCATTCTTTACAAAAATGGAATCGGTTACTTTGAACATGCCGGACGCGTACGTGGCAGTCAGGATGTGAACATTGATTTCACCACGGCTCAGCTGAATGACGTGCTGAAGTCCCTGACCGTACTCGATCTCGGGAAGGGTCGCATCACGGGGGTGAGCTACAACTCGACTGCCCCGCTGGAACGACGGTTGGGATTATTGCGCCTGCCGGTCGGCGACAATCCCAGCGCAGCCGCCTTCCTTGGCGCGCTGCGAGGAGCCCGAGTCGAGGTGCGCAGCGGGACCGCGTCGGCAATCGGACATCTCCTCAGCATTGACGAACGCGAATTGTCGGGCAAAGGCGACGAGAAGATCAAAGTGCAGCAGCTGTCGCTTATCACGGACACAGGTGAAGTGCGCACGTTCGATCTGACTCCCGCAACCAGCGTGCGAATCACGGAAAAAGACCTAAACGAAGAAATCGGCAAGTACATGAAGCTGATAGCTTCGAGCCGCGATCAAGATGTGCGTCGCATGACTATCTCGACCGCGGGTGACGGAGATCGGGATATGCTGGTGAGCTATATCAGCGAGGTACCCGTGTGGAAGAGCACTTACAGGATTGTCGTTCCGAGCGAGGGCAAGCCGCTGTTGCAGGGATGGGCGGTGGTGGATAACACGGTGGGAGAAGACTGGAAAAACATCCAATTGTCGCTGGTGGCGGGAGCACCTCAGACATTTGTCCAGGAACTGTCGCAGCCTTACTACACGCGCCGTGCCGTGGTGCCCCTGCCGGAAAACGTTATGCTCACGCCACAGACACATGAAGCGACTATGGAAGAAGCCCAAGTCATCAATGGACAATTGTCGCCCGCTCCATCTGCAACTCCGATTATGGGCGTCGTAGGCGGCGTTCCCGGGGGGCAGGTAGGAGGAGTTGTCGGAGGGATCGGAGCGGGTTCCGGCGGAGGCAGAGGCGGAGGAGTCTTCAGAGTCGGTGGTGGCGTTGCCTCCAAAGCAGCCGAGTCTATAGAAGCGGCTGGCACCACGGCTCGGGCCCAGGAGCTCGGCGACTTGTTCGAGTACAAACTCAAGGACCGCGTCACAATCCACAAGAACCAGTCGGCGCTAGTGCCAATTCTGCAGGCGCGCCTTGACGCAGAGAAGGTTTCTGTGTGGAATCCCGCTGAAAATCGCGCTCTCCGTGCTCTGTGGGTGGAAAACACCAGCGGTCTCACTCTGGACGGCGGCAGCTTCGACGTTCTGGAGGAGGATGCGTTTGCGGGAGAGGGCCTGATGGACCCGATCAAGCCCGGCGAGAAGCGGCTGCTATCGTATGCTGCCGATCTGGGGCTGTTGATAGATGCGAGGCAGGAGGACGAGCAACAGCGCGTGACTCGGATTGCAATTACGCGCGGCGCCATGTTCCAAAGCACTGAAGAACAGCAGCAGAAGGCATACACAATCCGTAATCGAGACAATTCGCCTCGGACCGTAATTGTCGAGCATCCAGTGCGGGAGGGTTGGAAGCTTGTGGATGGAGAGCAGCCAGCCGAGAGCACTGCCTCTTATCACCGCTTCCGCGTTACCGTGGAACCAAAGAAAACGGCCAAGCTGATTGTGAAGGAATACCATCCTCTGCTCAACCGCTACGAACTCGCCAACATGACTCACGATCAGATCACCTATTTCCTTTCGCAGAAAACAATCAATCCGCAGGTGGAGCACGCGTTACGCCGGGTCGCGTCCGCAAAAAACAACATTGCGGCCCTCGATACCCAAATTGCCGCCCGTAAGGGGCAGATGTCGTCGATCGCAGAGGACCAGCTACGTGTGCGCGAGAATATGAAGGCACTGAAAGGAAGTGCGCAGGAGAAAGCGCTGGTCGAGAGGTATGCCCGGGAACTGAACGAACAGGAAGACAGGGTTCAGGCTCTGCAGCGGGAAATGTCAGACTTGCGCCAGAAGAGAGAAGCCGCCCAGAAAACCATGGACGATATGATCGAAGGTATGACCTTGGAGGCGAGGCTCTAGCTTTCGAGGACGCAATCACCGAGCAATGCAAAGCGCCGCGATCGCATTGCCGGGACGCGGCTGCCTGGTATCGCGTTGTTGTAAACGCGACACGACCTACCGCCATCTTTTCCAAAAACGTCTCCGCAGCAGCTTTGATTCTCAAGGCTCGCGTCCAGTGTCTTGGAGTTTCCAGAAAGACTTGGTTTTGGAAGGCAGTGGGGGTTGTTGTATTTCAACAGTTGTGCGGAGGGCCTGCTCTCCGTGATCTTGAAATGAGAAGTCTGAGGATGCTTATCCTTGCGCGTGCTCGCCATTGGGGCGAGTGCTCACAATTAGGATTACGAGCCCGACGAGGCCGAGGAATGCAGTTCCGCAAAGTACCAGGAAACCCTGCACCGCAATACCTTCGTTGTACATCGGATGTACCTCGACTTTGAGGTGGGGATTGCACTGAGCCAAGCGGCTGCCATCTGCGAGTATGGACACAGCAAGTTTGTATCGTTGCCCTTTAACGCTCTCAAAACTGCCGATTTCTCGCCCGATCTTGTCGTTCATGAAATCGCCGCCCTTGTTTTCGTCCGATGAGCCTTGCGTGATCCCCTTCCCTTCGCTAGTTAGAACCCACGTTGCTTTGACCACGGAGGGGACATTGCTGCATGGCTGGTACGGCGGGGTATTGACCCCGAGTAAACAAACAAGTTCGTCGAATGAGAGTTTTTTGTCTACTTCGACCTCAATCGTGTATGTCTGCTCCAGGTTTACCTTGAACTCGCGCGTGTACTCGCGGCCAGGTGACAAGGAAACAGGAAGATCCATCGGAACCGAGGTTCGAGTTTCAACCCAGAGCATCCAGCCTCCAAAGAACATGAGGCCAGCCAGTAGTATGCCGACACCCACGCGAGCCATTCGCGGAGCGCCGGTGGCACGTCGAGCCAAGCGATAGCGTCTTCGCAAGACCGGAATCAGTACGAACCACTGAATGTATCCCGTAGCGAAACCAATCGCCCATTCCAGTGCAAAGTCCGCAAACGAGCCCAGCGTCGGTGTCGAGAGTCGAAGGCGCGCTAATAAAACATCGATGCCTATGGAGGCGAGACGTACAAGAATGGAGGCAGGAAGAGCGACTACGGTCATCCACCAACTGAACGATGCCGCCGCATTCTCGCGACCTGCGACACCCACACCATAAAACAGAAGACAGCAAGCGAGCACAGCAAGGGTCACTCCTAACCAAACAAGTCGCCAGATTACCGTAGACCGAAGCATAAGCGTGGGACCCTGAAAGCACATCTTAGGCCGATGTGTCCTGACAGGGCACATTACGTCGGTTCCACCCGCTCGTTCTACCAATCAGTGGGGCTGTCTGGAAAGGCTGCTCGAACGCTGAACGCGGTTTACGGTCATAAAGTCTTAAACGGGCCGCTTTCACTCAGAACCGCGTTGTTGGTGAAATCGCGATTTTGCGACAGGTACAAGAGGGTAAACCTCGCCGGAGTGGCGGGCCGCAGACTACAGTGTTAGCTTATTCGCGACCGTCGTCCATCTATCCAACTTCCGAGAAACCACCACCAGAGCGTTCCAGAGACGCCCCATAGAGCCGCGGTGTAGGGGGACCGCTCGTCCGAAGTAAACATCATTCCGAAGAAGAACGCAGAGAAGGGGAAATCAGCCAAGAATATGACTGCAAACGGAAAGCGCGACGGGCCATCCAGTAATGGTTGTGGCTGAATCCAAAACAGGACCCAAGTTAGGACGAAGGCGCAACTATGCAACAGCGGTGCGGCCACCCGTGCCCGGCTCAAATGAAGCATTCGTGAATGTTAGCACCTCCCCGCTGGAGTGTCGGGCAGGTCGCGTAGTGAGTGACATCGCGACCTTACGCCAACGATGAAGGACGGAATAATCGCGCGCTCTCTACTCTGAAGGCTGGCCCACGCTCCGTGGAATTGCAGACGGTGCAGGGCCGGAGTTGTAGCGGCCTCTTCGTGACACGGTGGGTAGCTGGCGAAAACAGGCGATTTCACTCAGAACCGTGGCCAGGAACCGCTTTGATCTTTGAACCGGCGTCTCACAAAGCGGGGCGGGGTTCCCCATCGGTGTCAAGGTTCCAAGGCAACAACGCGCCGATGCGATTGACGGGGTGATCGGCGATTCGGGACAGCACCATTCGCAAGTAGGCTTCTGGATCACTATCGTTCAGCTTTGCTGTTCCTATCAAGCTATAGATCGCAGCCGCTCGCTCACCTCCGGTGTCCGACCCAGCAAATAAATAGTTCTTACGGCCGAGAGCAACCGCTCGTAGAGCGCGCTCCGCAGCATTATTGTCGATCTCCAAACGACCATCATCGCAGTAGCGCGTCGGCGCTTCCCATAGTCCGAGCGCATAGCGAATTGCCGCCGTCGTGTCCGACTTCCGGGAGAGCTTCAAAAGCATCGTCTCGAACCATTGGCACAGAGATTCAAGCAGCGGCCTGGCTCGTTGGTTGCGAACTTCTCGGCGCTCATCGGGCGGCCGGCCGCGTATGTCCTTCTCGATCCCGTACAGGGCAGCGATTCGTTGAAGGGCCTCACTCGCTACGGGCGAAGCGTGCGCCTGTTGCAAATCATAAAACTTGCGCCGCACATTGGAAGCAAAGAACCAGGACACCGCTTAGCAGTTGCATTGACCGTGGCATAACTCTGTTCCTAAACCACCAACTCGACTCCACCACCTTTGTGTGGAGGAAGGGCGGTGCCCGAATGAGTTTGGGGGGATTTACGCCGAAGGCTGCCCAGAGCTGTTTCTAAAGCTGAGCCGAATTTCCGGCGCACGTTTTTGCGCGAAGAAGAGGCGTTTTATTTCTTCGACCCACAGACTGTCAAGCTGCGGCATTCTCCTCCGGAGTAACGCACCGATTCTAGTTGGCCTGCCCCAATAAACTCTGCACCACTGAAAGAGGCGCATAGACAGATACGATTATATTCGGATTTTCTAATTGCCCATCGATTCCACCAGGCTTAGATGAGGCTCCATAACTTCGTGCGCAGGCCTTCTTTCTGGCGGATCAACGCCGCCATGTCGATGGCTCTCATGAAGCGGATACGCCTTAGCCTCAAAACAAGAATTCGTGCGATTCCGTCCGCACCGCCGCGCCGAATAATCCGGCAGTCACTTCTTCGACTCGCACCACCTTGCCCCTGTAGTGTACTTGCACTTCACGAAGCGCAACATGCTCAAGCGGCAGCTGCGTAGTGAACGCGATGTCCGCACCCACGGCTAATTTCGAATGCGTGTAGAAAAACATTCCGTCGGCACTCATGTCGCGTGCGAGAGCTTCGGGTTCACCAGCGGAGGACTCCAGCCAGACAGGCACCGACAGCGCAAATCGCGGGGCTGTACGCCTTTCGCTTTCAATTTCAGGCACTTTGGTTCTCGCAGACTTAGGCTTTTGTGGGGCGGACGCAATCTACTCTCGCCAGGGAGTTGGGGTCAATTGTGCGGATTTTGTGCAACTCTCGCCATCGTGACGCCGACACTCCGTGCATCCCCACCTTCGTACAGATGTCCCGAAGCGCAAAACCTAAGGACAGCTTTTAGCATCAGCAGCCGCGGCTCGACATTTCATTCTATTTTCTAATCGACATGACCGAACGTCTGTCCCTTGCTCGTCCGCCATGTGTCACTCCGGAATCTGCCTCTCGCGAGTGAGTCGCGGGTGATGAGGCGCGGCGTCCGCACTACGAAGGCTGCTTCCTGCCGAATGTTCGTTGACCTGCGACGCAGCAGCACTAGTAGTGGGCGTGCTCACGATGCCCGCCCTTCAGTGGCGGCGAGTACGGACGTGTTCGCAATCGGCAGCCGGGCTACTATGACTGTACCCTTGCCGTTGCCGTCGGAATTGATTGCCAAGCTGCCGCCCAGTTGCCGGAGCCTCTCTCGCATTCCCCGGATTCCCACTCCAGGCGTGCCATTCGATGCCATCTCCGATTGCTTCTCTGGCGACATGCCCTTGCCCCTGTCCTCCACTTCCACTCGAACATGGCCGTCGGAGCGAGCAATGCGAACCTTGGCAATCGGGCTTTCTGAATGGCGATGAATGTTCGTGAGGCATTCCTGCACGGTTCGAAAAATGGCGGTTTCTAACTCCCGCGACAACCGCCCGAAATCAGCGGGCAACTCCAGATCGACTTTGACTTTGCTGCGTTCTGCAAATCCATCTATGTACCAACGCAGAGCCGACGGAAGCCCGGCCTCATCCAGCAGGGGTGGGTGAAGCAGGTAAGAAATCGTGCGGATTTCCTGGCTCATTTCCTGAACCAGGGCCGCACTATCCGTGACCGACCTAGCTGTTTTGGTAAGCCGTTCAAGGTCGGCTCCCACGGCAAACAGGTTCATGTTCAGGGCGGCCAACATCTGCCCTACACTGTCGTGCAACTCGCGTGCGATTCGTCGTCTCTCCTCATCTTGCAATTGGAGCAGGCGTGCCGAGAGTTCGCGGAGACCGTGATTGGCTGTATCGAGTTCTGCCGTGCGCTCTTTAACCCGCTCTTCCAGCTTTCCTTGTGCCCTCCGCAGTTTTTCGTTCTCACGGCGACGTGCTTCTCCCATGGCCACGACGACACACGAAGCCAACAAGAACGCAAGAATGCCGAGGGATTGTATCGTGTTGGGGATGCGAAGTGAATGCATAGGTGTAATGAACCAATACTTCGCCCCAACAACGGCAACAGCAACGATCAAGATTGACGGTCCGACACCGCAGTACCACGCAGCGAAAGCTACCGCTGGAAAGAGCATGATGTACGGCACGGAATCACCGAGAAAGGGATGCAGGGCGCGACACGCCAGCAAGGCAACTACAGTCGCTAGGAAAGCGACGACGTAACGTATAGAGGTATTCTCCGAGATTCGTGCGGAGAGCATAGCGTCGCTCCTCATGGTCCTACCCTCGCCCTGGGAAATTCTATAAGCCAACTCAGAATCACAATGAGGGAGGGCCGACTATGATCGAAGCACGCCAATGTTATAACGAAAATGTCATAAAAAGCGGATTTTCAGCGAACATAGTCGTACTGCCGTCCTTCCCCCGGACTGTAGCGTCCTGGCAGCTACTCAGCAGCGTGTCGCAACTCCTGTAAGTAATTGAAAACGCCAGGCTCTCTTTGGCGATGAAAAGTTATTCACATCGACCACCCACCACCGAGGTTGCCGCATCAAAAATTCGGCGCGTGAAGAGCCGCAATTGTCGCTTCGATGATGGGCCCGCCCTTCATGCCGCCTAATTCTGTTCTTTCTGTGGAGTAGCCCTAAGCGGGCCTCAGTATCGTTCTTTTTTTAACGCCCGCCCAGGAGATCAATGCCGATTCGGATTCTCATCGCGGACGACATAGCTGTTACCCGGCGGCAGATACGTGCGTTTCTGCAACGCGTGGCGAACTGGGAAGTCTGTGGAGAGGCCATAGACGGACTGGATGCTATCGCAAAGACTCGGGAACTGACACCGGATGTCATCCTCCTCGACTTTGCTATGCCACGCATGAACGGGCTAGAAGCCGCACGCGAAATCAGAAAACTCGCGAAGCAAGTCCGAATCCTACTGTACACGACATTCCTCACCCCGCAGCTTATAGCGGATGCCCGCAGGATTGGAATTGGCGGGGCGATAGAAAAGGTTGATGGTGGCCGGAGTCTCGTTGGCGGTATCCGGGCATTGCTCCGCGACGAAACGTTCTTTCCGGCTCACGAAATGATTTAAGCGCAACGGAAAGCCGGAATTGATGAGCGGAAACCGAGGAGGGAAGCATGGCAAGGTTAGCTGTGAAAATCGAACCTGTGGGAGACAAGTGGCGGGTTACTTGCGAATGCGGTGCCAGTCACGAGTATGACAAACAAACGGATGCTATAGGTGCCCGTGAAAACCATCTTCTCCTCGCGCACGTACGCTTTTCTACGAGTTACCCGAATGGGTATCTTAATGTGGGGGTACCCAGATGACACTGGCAGAGCGTGCCCGATAGGGACAGAAGACGGTCGAGGCTATTTCGGACGGTCAAATCATCCTGATAGCCACTGCCAAATACCTTGCGCTCGTTTCGAGCGAGGCGGCATCTTCTTCTTCGGGTAGCCCGATGCAGACGAGCGGAAAGCAATCCTCGCCATCAAGACCAAACAGTACCCGTCGAGTTCGTGAGTCTTGGAGTTGGACTGACGGTCAGCGGCAAAGCACCTAAGTTTCGATGAAACCCGCAAAGCTCAAACACGCACTGGTCCGGACTTATGCAGACGTGGTGGAGGGTCATGCCATGCAGATGGCAGCCGCATTGTCCTACTACTTCGTTCTGTCGCTGTTTCCAGCCCTGATATTTCTCTCTGCGGTGGTGGCGTATTTGCCCGTCCCTGACCTGTTCAACCAAGCTCTGGCTTTGATGGCGCAATTCCTACCGGCAGATAGCATGGGGTTGGTCCGTAGGGTGGTCGCTGATGTAATCTCCCCTAATAAAGGAACGTTTCTTTCTTTCGGAATCCTGGGCAGCCTCTGGGCAGCGTCCGGCGGTTTTGCCGCAGCGATTGAAGCGTTGAACATCGCGTACGAGGTTAAAGAGGACCGTCCGTTCTGGAAAACGCGGCCCTTGGCGCTCGGCTTGGCTTTCATGACCGGAGCCCTCTTGCTGGTTGCCTTATCGGTGATGATCGTCGGACCTAGATTCGGGGAATGGCTGGCCGCTAGGGTTCACCTGTC